>NZ_KI271644.1:0-1333 GCF_000469445.2 Oscillibacter sp. KLE 1745
GGCGGTGGTTTGCTTGGAGAGCAAACCACCGCCCGCCTCTAAAAGAAATAGGAGGAATAATGTATGGCTGTTACAGAACGAACCGTGAGAAATAAGCGCAACAGCGCGGGAGAACTCACTGGAAAGGCCGGCACTGTGTACGATGTGAATGTCAAGTACAAGTCCGGCGGAAAGAGCAAGACCTATTCCCGCAAGGGCTTCCTGACAAAGAAGGACGCCTTACAGCATGAAGCGGAGATGAAAGCGAAACTGACAAACCCAGCATACACGCCGCCCTCTGCGGTTCAGCGGAAAATGACTGTGCAGGAGTACATGACGGAATGGATCGACCGGCATGGCTCTGCAAATCTCCGCCCCAGCACAGAGGCCAGCTACCGGAGCCACATGAAGAACCACATCTTCCCCTATATCGGAGACGTATTCCTGAACCAACTCTCTCCGGCCATACTGGACGATATGTACCGGCAACTTGCTGAAAAGGGCCTCTCTCAGTCCTCGGTCAAATACGCGCACCGAATCATGGGGGTCTCTCTGGAGCACGCCCGCCGGTATCACTACATCAGCAGCAACCCGGCCAGAGATATTCTGACGAAGTTCGGGAAACAGGGCAAGACACCAGATCCCTACACGGTGGATCAGATGCGGCAGCTGTTGGCCGTTGTCATGGGGACGGAGTGGGAGCTGATCGTGGTGCTCGGTGGTCTATACGGACTTCGCCTCAGCGAGATCATCGGACTGCGGTGGAGGAATGTGGATCTGGTTGAAAATACCTTCGGCGTTGTGGAGCAGCTTCCATTCAATACGCCTGCAAACACCACCGTGATTTCTGAGATGGCTCCTGTAAAATCCAGTGAGCGGACGCTGCCTATTACGCCGCTCGTCAAGCCATACTTTGAACGGCATCTGGAACTCCAGAAGGAACAGAAGCGTTTTGCAAAGCAGTCAGGGAATCCGTACTTTGACAACGACCTTGTATTCGCAAAGCCAAACGGCGCTCCCAAGCGCCGGGAGAGGATCTCCGCGAATTTTGGACAGCTTCTGCGTCACGCAGAGATGCCCCATATCCGTTTTCACGATTTGCGGCATACGGCAGCAACGAATATGCACCAGCTGACCGGAGACTTCTATACGGTCGGACAGATCCTGGGGCACAGCCTGAAGGGAATCGGCATTCAGCTCCAGCTCTCCAACAACCTGGAAGCCGTCACGGCGCAGTATGTGGATGTACGGATGGAGCGCAAGCTGGTCGTCCTGAACACCTATCATGAAGCGGTACTGGGTTCTGGTCTGAAAACATGAAGTGCGGAGATGTGCGCGATGCTCACGCATCGCG
>NZ_KI271645.1:0-3883 GCF_000469445.2 Oscillibacter sp. KLE 1745
GGCCCGCAGTTTGCGGGCCGCTGCTTTATGGAAAGCGTTCCTTATACCGCGTCTGTCTTCTCCACAGAAACCGCCACAGGCACCGGATCCTCGCTCCCAAGCTCTCCGGTATAGGTAACTGTGACGCTGTCCCCCTCTTCAAGACGCCCCTGATCCACATCCTCGCCAAAGTCGAAAACCTGATAAGTCCCATCGTCAGTAAGCAGAACCAGGAAATCCCCCATACGGTTCACCACACCATTGACCGTTGCGCTGTCCTCTTCCTTCCCGTCGTTGCCGGCGTCCGTCTTTTCAGAGCCGCAGGCCGCCAGCGTCAGCAGTATCAGCGCCGCCAGGATTCCTGTGAGCAATCGTCTCATGTATGTTCCATCCTTTTCCTTGTGATTTTGTACAGCGGAGCCACTGCGGACAGGCACGCCTGTCCGCACCACCTGTACATCCATATAGATAGGTCCGGCCGCCAAAAGGTTGCCGGCATCCGGCGGCTTCTTTGAAAACATTCTGTGAACAGACCGCTGTCCGGCGCGTTGACTTTTACCGCCGCCCATGTTATGCTGAAAAAAATTGATGCTTACCCAGTGGGCAGGGCGGTGCTCTGCCGCTGGGACTTTTTATCACGGCGGGCGATGCGCCCGCCGGAGGAGGGATCCGTATGACGGCCGATCAGGAGTCCCGCAGCCCGCTGGAAACCGAGCCGGTTCAAAAGCTGATCGTCCGCTACGCCATCCCCACGGCCCTGACGCTGATGGTCAACTGCCTCTACAACATCGTGGACCAGATCTTTGTGGGCCAGGGCGTGGGGATCACCGCCATGGCGGCCATCAACGTGGCGTTCCCGGTGGTCATTCTGGTGAATGCCGTGGCCCTGCTGCTGGGAGACGGCAGCGCCGCCAACATCAGCCTGTGCCTCGGCCGCCGCCAGCAGCAAGAGGCGGATGACACCATCGGTCACGCCGCCACCCTGATTGCCGCCAGCGGTCTCTGTGCGGCCATCGTCAGCTGGTGCTTCGCCCCCCAGATTGCCCGGCTCTTCGGCGCTACGGACACTGCCTGGCCGGAGGCTGCAGCCTATCTCCGGACCATTGCCTGGGGCCTGCCCTTCCAGCTGATCTGCCCGGCCTTCACCGCCATCATTCGGGCGGACGGCCACCCCCGGTACAGCATGGGCTGCATGATTACCGGTGCCGTCCTCAACCTGATTCTAGACCCCGTCTTCATCTTCCCTCTGGGCATGGGCGTGGTGGGGGCCGGCATTGCCACAGTCATCGGCCAGGTGGCGGCCGGGGTGCTGTTTCTGGCCTACCTGCCCCGGCTGCACACAGTCCGGCTCCGGCGCCAGGCGCTGCGCCCCACCATTAGGCTCACCGGGCGGATTCTGGCCCTGGGGGTTCCCAGCCTGCTGACCCAGATCCTCACTGCCCTGGTACAGATCACCCTGAACAACCTGCTGCGGGTTCACGGAGCGGCCAGCGTGTACGGCAGCGACATCGCCCTCTCTGTCTACGGAATGATGATGAAGGTCTATCAGATTGCCCACTCCATGTTTGTGGGCGTCTCCTCCGCCGTACAGCCTATCAACGGTTACAACTTCGGGGCGAAGCATTTTCTTCGGGTGCGGCAGACCTTCCGCACGGCCGCCGCCATCGCCCTGGTAATTTCGGGGGTGTGGTTCCTGGTGTTCCAGCTGTTTCCCCGGCAGATCGGGATGCTGTTCGTCTCTGACAGCCCCCTCTACCTGGACTGTGCCCAGCACTGCTTCCGGCTGTATATGGCCGCCTTCTTCCTGTACGGCCTGCATCTGGCCACCGCCTCTTTCTTTCAAGGGATCGGCCGGCCGGTACCCTCCCTTGCCATTCCCCTGGCCCGGCAGGGCGTGTTTCTGATTCCCCTGGCTATTCTGCTGTCCGGCCGGTTCGGCCTGGATGGTGCCCTGCTGGCCGCCCCCATTTCCGACGTGCTGACCTTCCTCCTGAGCTTGCTGCTGGTCCGGCGGGAGTTTGCCGTCTGGCGGCAGAGGGACTGGATAGAAACGTGAAAGTGACAAAAACGCCCCGCCTGCTTTTGGCGGGGCGCTCTTTGCAAGTCTCACTTAATTCAACGGAATTTCTGCATCGCCAAAGCGGATAGCAACGATATCCGTCACATCCAGCGGCACCGGCCAGTCAAAGCTGACATACCATCCGCCGTCCTCCATTCTGCTTCCACCGCCGCCACGGTTCTCTACTTCGGTCCCATCGGCCAGGATCACGGTTGCGTGGAGCCGGTCCATCAGTCCGTCGCAGTAGAAGGAGGCACCTGTTGCGGTAATTTGGAGGTTCGTTAGCGTTGCAACAGCCGGGTGAGATTTTCCCCCTGTACCCTCTAAGGCGCCGCCATCTTTGCCGGTAGCCTGATCCCAGACCATGTGATTCGACAGCACTTGAACTCTGTCGATGGTGATGGTAGGAGACAGGCTCTCTGCCGCCAAAGGAATCGAGAAAGACCACTCTCCTTCACACAAGACCTCATCCTCTGCCCCGCCGGTACGGCGGCGGATCAGGTCGTTCAGATCGATCTCCAGCGCGTAATCTCCTCTGTTCAGCTGGTTACCAGTGGAGATGGTGGCGGAGAACTCCAGCAGCATCCGGGCTGCGCCCTCCCGGGTGATCCCGATACTGTCCAGGCCGTACCCAGCCCCACCATGCTGGCCCCCACTGGGGTCAGGGACGATCTCCGCACGCATCCTGTCAAAGGAATACTGGGCATCTCGGTCAAAGTCCCAGCCCGTCACGTCCAGCAATGCCCAGATCTGACTGCTGCCCACGGTGATACTGTCCACAGTGACGGTCACGTCCCCGCTGGTAACGCTCTCCCCCACTTTTCGGGTCAGGCCGTCGATCACCAGGGATTGGGATTCCGTCATCGAGCTGCCGGTCTCCTCCTCCCACTTCTGCTCAAACCACCACCAGAGGGTGGGACTGGCCACTGCCAGGACCGTGCCCGCCAGCGCCAGCGCCAACGCTGCGGCAATCAGCCCTGCCTTGGAAATACGGTATCTAAACGCTGCCTTCTCCTGTTTCGGCACATTGGCTACCTCCTTTCGCAGCTGCTCGGAGGCATGGATCTGCTCAAATGTCTCCCGATAGATGTTCTGCATGGCTCACTCCTCCCTCAGCTGTGCTTTCAGTTTCTCTCTGGCCCGGGCAAGCCGGGTCCGAACGGTGGAGGGCCTCAGGCCCAGCAGCTCCCCCACCTCCGCCGCTGTGTACCCTTCATAATAATAGAGATACAGCGGCAAGCGGTACTTGGCCGGTAGGGCCATGACCTCTGCATAGAGATTCTGGTGCTCCGGCGTATTGAACACCGGCTCCCGGCAGTCGTCCAGAGGCACCATCCGCCGTCTCCAGGGCGACCGCAGGGCATCCTTGCAGGCATTCACCGTCACCCGTACCAGCCAATGACGCAGCTGGTTATCATCGGGAAACGCCTGCCCGGACCGCCACAGCCGCAGCATGGCCGTCTGGGCTGCGTCCTCCGCGTCCGCCGGATTCCGGAGGCAGTTGAGCGCGATCCGGTACACCATATCCAGATGCTGCTCCGCCGCGGCGGTAAACTCTTTCTCTGTCATGGTCCGTCTCCTTGAAAAGCTTTTCACCTGTAAAACGAGAGCAGCCGCCAATTCGTCCCACGGGGAGAAAATTTTTGAAAAAAATTCCCCGTCCATTGGACGGGGAATTTCTCTCCAGTATTGTTATCGTCCCCACAAAAACAGTGTAGTTGTGCCCCAAAATGACGCCCCATTGAAGTGACCTTAAAAAACGTTCATGGGGCATCACAGCGGTTTCCAAAAGGCCAATCTGATGGTCCTCCAAAAGGATGTTTGGGAAGCCTTCTAAAACGGCGC
>NZ_KI271646.1:0-1022 GCF_000469445.2 Oscillibacter sp. KLE 1745
TTACTTCTTGTAGTAGGTGGGTCGGCCCTTCTCGTCGTGGTCCTTGTCGAAGGTGGGATAGGCGCCGCCGTTGAAGCCGTTGTAGCCCAGGGGATTGCGGAAGCCCAGGGGGTTCTTGCCCACGGGATGGGTCTCCAGCAGCTCCTTGATCAGCTCACTGTAGCCCTCCACAACGGCCTCCACCAGCTTGTCGCCCTTCTCCTTGGTGGCCTTGGTGGGGTTGCCGATGACGCCGTAATCCAGGTCGTCCTTCTCCAGCAGCGCGAAGGTGCCCTCAGCGCCGTAGAACTGCCAGCGGTGAGAGGCCTCGCCGGGAGCCATCTTCCACTTGGGGTCCACCAGGGGCGTGCCGCCGCCGTCGATGGCCAGGTCCATGTGGACCAGGTCGCCGTACAGGGACAGCGCCATGGAGGTCTCCGCCTCGTCGGCGTGCCACATGAAGTCCTCCAGCACGTTCTTGTTGTCCCGCAGGAAGTCATACCAGGTGGAAGCCAGAACGAAGTAGCCCTCCATACCCAGCTTGTGAACGGCGGGGATGAAGCTGGAGTCGGCGCCGTGGGCCACCAGCATGATGAACTTGTTGTAGCCCACATTGGAGGCACTGGCGATGATGTCGTGCAGCAGGGCCATGTTGGTCTCATAGTTCAGGGTGATGGTGCCGGGCATGCCCATGTGCATGTAGGGATGACCGCCGTACATGGGGCAGGGGAGCACGGTGGCGCCGGACTTCTCCGCCACCTTCTTGGCCAGGCAGATGGCGTTGAAGCTGTCCAGGCCGTTGGGGCAGTGCGGGCCGTGCTGCTCAATGGCGCCCAGGGGCAGGATCGCCACGTCGTTGACCTCGTGGGCATACGCGATATTCACGGGTGCGGTGTTCTGGTCAAAAAACACAGAGTCTCTCTTATACAGCTTGAACTCCGTCTGCTTCTTCATCTCAGCCATGTTTCTCAAGTCCTTTCTTTGTTTCCAAAATGTATGTCTTTCTTTATGATTTCCAGTCGGCTTTTGACCAACAAAATCAA
>NZ_KI271647.1:0-600 GCF_000469445.2 Oscillibacter sp. KLE 1745
AGTCCGGGCAGAAAACTGTTCGGACTTTTCTCATATAGTCCGAAGTTGCGGTAGAACTGTTCACAAGTTTTATGGTATAATTTGAATACGAAAAGTGAGCAACAAATCGGGATTTGACAAAGGAGTGTGATTGTATGAAGAAGTTGATAACACTTGTCTTAGCATTAGTTTGTGTGTTAGGTTTGGTCGGTTGCAATCAAAAGGCTGTTAGTGCTTCAGAAGTGTATTCTTTCCCCGAACCTACAACAATGATTACAGTGTCTTTCTACTCACAAGGAGAAGAAACTGCATTTGAAATTGGTTCAGAGGAATATGACTCCAATGATTTATCTACAACCCCTGTTATTAACTGGTTCTATGATTTGAAGCTGACTGCTTGCGATGAGCCAGAAGCAGTAGAAGGCTCGGAAAGTTATGAATTCTATGTGAAAGGTGAAAGTGCTTTTACCTACGAAGATAGAGGTAGCGAAGCATATATTATCATTGGTGGGAGCTACTACAAGGTAAGCAATCCTTCTGCTCCACCGATTAACTAACCCAATTCCAGTTTGGCGAACTGATAAAAGCCCTTTAGGAACTAAAGGGCGCACTTCTATACTC
>NZ_KI271648.1:0-3046 GCF_000469445.2 Oscillibacter sp. KLE 1745
TTGTGGTTATAGATAAACTCCCAAAAGCCCTTCAAATAATTACAGAGAGAATCCGCGTCCGCGATTTGAATCCCGCGCACCGCCTTCTCCTGCTCATGGAGTTCTCTGGATAATTCAAAACAGACCATGCTCATTTCGCAGTCTCCTCTCCCGCTGCAAGCTCCGGAACGGAAGCTTCTTTTTCAAGTCCCTCATAGAATTCCAGAATCGTTTTGCAGAAGGGGCGGGTGTTTGCTGTGCGGCGCCGGATCGCTTCCTGCCCATTGACCACAAATTCGCTGACGATACACCAGCGCCCCTCCACCTTGTTGACATAGCACTCACACAGGCAGTAAGAACTATCTTCATCAAACGTAGAGCCATCGCCCAGACCGCCCATAGTGGCTCCCGCTCTTGAAAATGTTCCGGAGTTGCTAGTGATCTGCCCGAAGTGATAGCCCTGTTCAGCATCACCTACGGCGTAGATCTCCTTAAAATTGCATTTTTTATTGGGATAGGCGGAAAAAGTGGGGAGGGTTTCTACTTCCAGGGCATCCTTTCCTCCCACCCAGGTGCCCACGCCCTCCAGATGGGTGACAGTCTGGTCGCAGTAGTAATCGTAGCAAAGGCCTGCCTGATGGAATTCCCAGATCAGTCTGGTATAGACCTCGAACTGCTTTGCCACTTCCTGCGGTGTTTCCAATTTGCAATTGTAGTAAAAATTTTCCAGTGCTCTTCTCTCAGCTAGGACTTCCTTTCGTCCCATAGACGTTTCCTCCTTTTCTCTGATGCTCCTGCATTTCTTTTACCGGCATTTGCATGTCTATCCTTCTCATAAAGTTGAGAGAGCTGCGGGAGCCGTCTCTAAAAAACAACTGCGGCGGATCACCACCGAATCGGATACCGTCCAAAAATTTTTCCAATACCCGCAATGGCTACCGCCGCCAGTTGTTTAACGACCCGAGACTAACCGATAAATTCGAATCTTACTGTTCGGAATCGCTCGGATATTTCGTTGAATACGCAGCTTTGATAAAGTACGCTCTTCTGCATTTGAAAGTATATTTACTTAGCTGCTTTCGTACCCATGTTCTCACGAATCCAGGCGGACACGCGGCCGCGGACAAAGAAGTCTTCAAACACACCCTGCTGGGCAGCGTGCGCTTTGTAGTACTTGTCCTGCGTGGCCAGAGAGACCACGATCATCACCACGATGCCGACAGCGATGGCGGGGAAGCCCAGGAAGAAGCCGCCCCACACATAGCGGACACCGGAGGCATACAGGCCCAGGTACACAGCCTCGGCCGTCACCATGCTGGCGATGGCACCCTGGGGAGTGGCCTTCTTCCAGAAGAGGCCCGCAGCAACGGTCGGGACCACCAGGGACATGCCGTTGGTCGCCATGTCGGTGAGCAGGGTAAGCAGAGGCAGATCCGTCAGGCTGAAGCAGAAGGCGATGACGCCCAGGACCACCACGATGATGCGGGTCATGCGCACTTCCTTCTTGGCATCCCGCTGCACACGGGTATCAATGGTCGCCAGGGTCTCGCCGCCATCTGCGCCGATGGTGGGCTCATGGTTCTTCAGTTTTACCATGTTGGTGATCAGGTCATTGGACACGAGACCGGACAGAGAGATCAGCGTGGAGTCCAGGGTGCCCAGAGCGGCGGCCAGAATGAAGGTGCACACCAGGCCCAGCATAAGGGGGCTGCCGGCCATAGAGCACAGCTCCAGAATGCCGGCTTCCGGGTCGCTCACCATGTAGCCCTTTGCAACGGCACCCAACACCACGACACCGAAGATGGCGTAGATAGACAACCAGATGCCGGAGGCAGAGGTAGCCAGAGAGGACTTCTTGACCTCACGCACATCTTTTGCCAAGCAGATGCTCATGAAGTTAGAGGGGTAGACCAGCATAACAATCGTACCCAGAACGATGTTGGAGATCCAATAGGGTAAATTGTAGTTTCCAGAGTTTGCCAGGACAAAAATGGACTCCTGGGTCTGGCCGGCATACAGCATCTGGGCGGCAGTGTCGGCGGACTGGAACATATCCACGAAGCTGCCGTTAAAGAAGAAGTTGACCAGATACCCCAGCACCACCAGGGAGCCACCCAACATCACGCAGGCAGAGAAGCTGTCCACCATGGACACGGAGTGAACGCCGCCGGTGGCAACATACAGGATGATGATCGCGAAAGCGATGGCGGAACCAATTTCAGTAGCGATTGCGCCGCCAGAAGCCAGGTTCACCGCTAGGCCCAGGGTACGGATCTCAGTGATCAGCCAGATGATGTTGAAGCACACGATAATCAGGGAGACGAAGAATTTCACCCAGCGGTTCTGATAGCGCAGCTCCATGATATCCGGCAGCGTGGAGAGGCGGTACTTTTTGGCAATCGGCCACACTTTTTCGCTGAGGAAGAACATGACCATACCGGTTGCGGAACAGACAATCACAGAGCCCAGACCGGCCACGCCGAAGTTATAGAAGAAACCGACCCGGCCGGTGAACGTCGTGCCGGAGTAGAAGGTAACGATTGTGATGAGGAATACGATCACAGCATTGCGGGACTTGCCAGCGGTCATGTAATCCTCGAACGTCTGATTCTTCTTCCGCTCACGTGCCATCTTGGAGAAGCCCTGATACCAGGCCATCACCATAACGACAGCGATATAGACCAACATCATAATAAAGGGGATCGGGCTTTTAATCAGCTGAACATTTTCCATTCGTCTCTCCTCCTGCTATATCGTGTCAATCGTCAAATGTCTTGTCATTACGCTCATACCAGTAGAGGAACAGCGTCAATAAAACCAGCAGCGCACTGACACACCAGCAGCCGACGAAGAAGTAGGGGATGCCGAACAGGTACCCTTCCTTGTTCCAAATTCCCATCAGAGGAGGGATGATGCCGCTGCCGATCAGGTAGATAAACAGCAGCAACGGGATGATGATCTTACGCATAGTGCTCATTGCGAGGGCTCCTTTCTAATTTTGATTTAAGATTTTGAAAAATCCTGAAAACTCACCCAAGAACCCGCTTGTATGCGGCGTTGCTGCGGA
>NZ_KI271649.1:0-8799 GCF_000469445.2 Oscillibacter sp. KLE 1745
CGGGACGGGCGGCGGGTTCGTCCGGTCAGTGCTGTGCCGCGCCCTCCGCGGTCTCCGGCGCCTCCGCCGCCACGGCCACCCGAACCTCCAGCACCCGGCGGTGGTCCACCATGGTCACAGTGACGTCCAGGCCCTCCGCCTGGAAGTGGTCCCCCACCAGGGGCAGGCGGCCCAGCTGGTCGATCACCCAGCCGGAGACGGTGCTGGCGTCGCAGTCCCCCTTGATGGAGAACAGATCGTACAAGTCGGAGAGGTCGGCGCCGGCGGCCACCAGGAAGCTGCCGTCGCTCTGCTTGCGGAAGGACTCCACCACTTCATCGTGCTCGTCCCAGATCTCGCCCACCAGCTCCTCCAGGATGTCCTCCATGGTCAGCAGGCCCTCGGTGCCGCCGTACTCATCCACCACGATGGCCATGTGGGTCTTTTTTTTCTGCAGCGTCCGCAGCAGCAGGCCCAGGTCCGCATTGGCGGTGGTATAGTGGACCGGCGTGATGCAGCCGGAGATGTTGCCCTGGCCCCGGTAGCGGGCGGCGTTGAAGTCCTTCTCATGGATCACGCCCACGATGTCATCCACGTCCTTGTGGTACACCGGCAGGCGGGAGTAGCCGCTCTCAGCGAACACGGCGGCGATCTCCTCCATGGAGGCAGAGTCCTCCACCGCCACGATGTCCACCCGGGGCGTCAGGATGTCCCCGGCCTCCAGGTCGCCGAACTCGATGGCGGAGCGGATCAGCTGGCTCTCGTGCTGGTCCAGACCTCCCTCGTTCTCCGCCTCGGATACCATGGTGATTAGTTCCTCTTCCGTGATGCCCTGGTCCTCAGAGGGGTGGAAGATCATGTTCAGCAGCCGCTTCCACTGGGAGAACAGGAAGTTCAGTGGCCGCAGGACCAGCAGAAACACCCGCAGGATGGGCGCGGAGAACATGGCGAAGCTCTCCGCGTGCTCCTTGGCCAGGCTCTTGGGGGAAATCTCGCCGAAGATCAGCACCACCAGCGTCAACACCACCGTAGAGACGGTGGGGCCGTAAGCCGCATACAGCTTGGTGAACAGCACTGTGCCCACAGTGGAGGCGGTGATGTTCACGATGTTGTTGCCGATGAGGATGGTGGAGATCAGCCGGTCATAGTCCTCCACCAGGTCCATGGCAAGAGCAGCTCGGTGGTCGCCGGACTCCGCCCGGCTCTTCATCCGGATCTTGTTCAGGCAGGAGAAGGCGGTCTCCGTGGCGGAGAAATAGGCCGACATCATCACCAGCAGGACGATGGCCACGGTCATTGATATAGTGGAACTGTCCATGGGAAAAATCATCACTCCTCAAAAAAATCAGCGGATCCCTGAGGCCCAAAACGCGAAAAGGGCAGTCTCACCCCTTGGGGCAGACTGTCCTTCTGAAAGACACCTCGGTATGTATGGGTGGGCAACGGAGGTTCGTCCACGCGGGTTCACAGATCCTTCCTGGCCGGCAGGCCAACTTACTTATCTGCTAATATACCATAACAACGGAAGGGATGCAACACTGATTTTTCAGGTTCTTGCACCCAGGGCGGAGATGCGGGAGATCAGCGGCAGCCTCCGGTTATAGAGGTCCACGAACCGGCCAACCGCCAGTGCGGAAAAAATGGTGCCGATCCCCAGACCCTGGAGCCGATGGAAGAGGAATAGGGAGAGGAGCAGGGCTGTGGACACCAGCGTGGCGTCGAAAGCCGTCTTTACATTGCCGAACTGTCGGCCGGTGACGACTGCGATGGCCTGGACGATCCCCCCGCCGGGGACCATCAGCACCCGGGGCGCCACCTCGACGCTGATGCCGAAGCCCAGCACGGCGCAGCCCACGCCCAGCGCCAGCAGCCGCATGGGCAGCACACCGACCTCCATCCAGGAGAGGAGTCCCATGCTCACATCAATGAACAGGCTGAACACCACATTCACAGCAACCTGCAGGAGCTGAACGGGACGGAAGTCCTTCCGCAGCAGCAGGACCTGCGCCAGAATGAACAGCATATTCATCAAAAAAGTGAACTGTCCCAGCGTGACGGGAAAGCGGAGGCTCAGCACATAGGGCAGGCTGGAGATGGGGGAGGTCCCCAGCGCGGCCTTGGTAATCAGGGCCACGCCGAAGGCGTTCAGCAGGACCCCGGCAGTGAACCAGCCATAGCGGGAGAGAGCGGTTTTTATGGAGTGCATCTTGTTGGATCCGTCCTTTTTCGCAGAATACAGGGGGTACCGGTCAACGTGTCAGCCGGCGTCCAGAATGGCCTTTACAGCCTCCCGGGTGGAGCGGGCGGGAAACAGCTCATAGCCCACCAGCCCTGTGTAGCCGGCGGCCTCCAGCGCCTTGTAGACCCGGGGGAAGGCGATCTCCCCGGTACCGGGCTCACGGCGGCCGGGGGCGTCTGCCGCGTGGACATGGCCGAAGGTATCGGCGTACTGCCGGATGGTGTCGCAGAGGCGGCCCTCGCTCAGCTGCATGTGGTAGATGTCATACAGGACCTTCAGGCGGGGAGAGCCGATCAGGCGTACCAGCTCCGCCGCCGTCTGCGTGTCCCGCAGAAAATTGCCGGGGTGGTCTGTGGAGATGTTCAGCGGTTCCAGATAGAGGGTGACGCCTGCCTCCTCCGCCAGGCGGGCGCTGGCGGCAAGGCCCGCGTACAGGGAGCAGAGCTTCACCGTGTGGGAGAGGTCCTCCCGGGGCGCCAGCACCACGCCCCCCGGCCCCAGACCGTTGGAGTGGACGGTGACGCCGGAGGCGCCCAGGAACCGGGCCGCCTCCAGAGAGCGGTGCAGAAAGGCCAGATACGCCTCCCGCTGGGCAGGGTCGATCAGAGAGAGGTCCGCGTCCCCGTTGAAGCCGCAGACAGGGATCCCGGCCCGATCTGATGCCGATTTGACGGCAGAGAGGTCCCGGTCCGCCCAGCTCCAGAACTCCACGGCGTCAAAGCCGTCCTCCTTTGCCGCCTGGAACCGGTCCAGGAAGGGCAGCTCCAGGTACAGCGTGTCAATGCAGGCGGAACGTCTCAGCTTCATGGGGGGCCTCCTCGCAAAGAGACATCCTGTCCGCGGACAGGATGTGGAATATGATTACTTTACACCCTGGGGCAGGAGCTGTCAACAGGCACCGTTTCCATCTTCCGGCTTCACCGGACAGCCCTGGCCGCCTGAATAGAGGCCGACCGGGAAGGGCTGTGCCCGGCGGCATTTGCCTGGACGGGCCCCGGGGGAGACCCTTTCCTGAAATCACAGGGGATTGGAGTCGATAGCGCTTTGCAGCACCCGGCAGATTCCGAAAAGACGCTCTCCATAAGGAGAGGCCGGCGCGGATGCGCCGGCCTCTGAAAGGCGAAACTCACATCAGGTTGTAGAGGATCTTGGCCATCTGACCCCGGGTGATGTTGGCTCCGGGCTGGAACGTGCCGTCCGCATAGCCGCTGATGACGCCCTGGGCCGCCATGGTCTGGATGTAGTAGGTGGCGTAGGCAGGGATGGAGGCGGTGTCGGAGAAGGTCAGATCGACAATGGCGTAGCCCTTCTCCTGGGTACGGCCGATCATGGCGGCGGCCTGGGCCCGGGTCAGGGACCCGCCGGGATTGAAGTACAGCCGTCCGTCGCTGCCGGTGGAGCCGTTGATGATGCCCTCGGTGTACAGGGCCTTCACCGCCGTCAGGGCGTAATCCCCGATGGAGGCGTTGTCCGCGAAGGGCAGCGTCACGCTCTCATACTGGGTGCCGTCCAGCCCCAGGTAGCGATACAGCATCACCGCGAACTGCTGGCGGGAGATGTTGTCGTTGGGCCGGAAGGTGCCGTCGGCGTAGCCGGTGGTGATATTGGCGTTGTACAGGAAGTCCACATAGGTGGCCGCCCAGTAGTCGTTGATGTCCGTGAACTTGTGGTCCACGCCGTAGGGCTCCACATCCACGGAGGCCCGGCCGATGTTGCCGGAGAGGTCCCGGGCGGTGATGGTGATCCGCATGGCCTCGTGGCTCTCCCCGGGGCCGGGCAGGGCCACGGTCACAAGACCGGTGGCGGGATCATAGCTGCCGTAGGGGGCGCCGTTGTAGGTGACGGTGACGCTGCCCGCCGGCAGGATGCCATCCACCGCGTCGGCGACCGAGGCGGTCACCTGCCAGAGGGAATTGTCGAGGGAGGCAGAGACCACAGGCGCCGCGTTGTCCGGCGTGCCGGAGGCGGTGGCGGTGATGTGGTCGATATAGATGGTGCCGGAGAGCTTGTCGCCGACAGAAACCGTACCGTCTGCGGCGGTGGTGGCGCTGACCTGCAGACCCTGAATCTCGAAGTGTGCGCCAGGGAGGGTGACGGTGACCTGTTTCCAGCCGGTGAAGTCCAGCGGGGTCACCTGGAGGGACTGATAGCCTGCGGCGCCATCGTTGTACAGCAGGGACAGGATGTTGCCGGAGCCGTCGCCGTAGACCCACAGGTGCAGGGCAGTGTAGGTGCTGCAGTCGATGCCCGTGGACTTGGAGGCCCGCCACTCGGCGGTGTAGGCGCCTTGGGATGCGCCGGTTTCGGTAAGAGTGTAATCCACCTTGGCGGAGCCGCTGCCCATCCGCACGGTGTCGGCGCTGTGGTTCAGACTGAAGTCCATGTTGCTGCCGCTGCCCCGGAAGATGGTGGTGCTGCCCTCAAAGGACTCCACCTCCATGACGCCGCCGGCGGAGACCGTGCCGGAGCTGGAGACGGTGACGGGGATGGAGACTCTGGCCCGGCCGGCGGAGACCGTGATGGTGCCGGTGCCAGGCGCGGCGGCAGTAAAGAGGCCGTGCTCATCCACCGTGCCGATGTCGCCGGTGACCTCCCAGGTGAAGGCTTCCGGATCCGCCTTCAGGGAGATGTGGTTGTAGGCGGCGGTGGCGGCCAGCTGGGTGGTGGTGCCGGTGGCGGCATTCAGGGTGGTGAGCGCGGTGCCGCTGCTGTCCCGGATCACCACGTCCGTGGGATCCTCGATGGCGTAGACGGTGGTAGAGCCTTCTCTGCGGCCGCTGGAGGCAGTGACGGTGATCTCACCGCCCCGTTTCGGGGTGGTGAGGATATTGCCGTCCAGCTCCCCGTCGGAGGCCTCCAGGTCGTAGTCATAGTCCTCGTCCATGGGGATGTAGTTGGTGTCTACGGCGGCGGCGGAGATCTCTACCTTGCTGCCCGCCAGAACGTAGGCGTTGTCCGCCTGGACGTAGAAGTGGCCCAGTTCGCCGGTGGGCTCATTGGTGGCCACCAGGAACAGGTGGTTGGCCACCGCCCGCTCACTGCCGTCGGAGGGGCGGTTAATGGTAGCGGCGGTGGTGTCGTCGGGCTGCGTCACGGTGATGGTGGTGGAGCCGCCGCCGTCCAGGCCGATGGCGGCCACGCAGCCCAGCTCGATCATCCGCTGGGCCACCTGGCTCAGGCTGGCGCCGATGGAGTGGCCGGACCGGCGGCCGTCGATGGTATAGAACACCACGGTGCCGTCAGCTGTCACACCCACCGCCGTGCGGGGGTTCACCCCGGAGGGCAGACCGGAGACCACGGCGCCGTCCTGCACCAGGGAGTATAAGGCACCCACGGCGTACTGCACATCGTTCCACGCCTCATTGGCGGCGGAGACGGTGACGGTCACCGTGGCGCCCACAGGGATGTTCCGCAGGGCGTCGGTGTAGTAGGTGTTGGAGAGGGCGTTGGCGGAGAGGACAATCTGGTCCGGCCCGATGGCCGTTGCGGAGGTGGCCTCGATCACCTGGTCCACCACCAGCGTCATGGTGCCGCCGATGGAGAGGGAGCCGTCCACGATGGTGCACAGCACGTCCACGCCGGCCTCGGTATTGCCGGTGGTGTGCCGGTTGTTGAAGTCGTATGTATAGAGGTAGATGCCGCCGGTGGAGACCCGGGCCTTGTTGATGCCGGCCACCGTGCGGATGATGTCCGTGAAGTACCCGCTGCTGTCCGAACCCTGATAGCCCAGGTTGGCGGAGATGGAGAGTCCGGGCTTGCCGATGACAGCAGAGCCATCCTCCCGGAAACCCATGGCGTAGTAGCCGCCGTCGCTGCTGAGGACCTCTCCCTCCGACACCAGGATGCCGATGGGCAGGCCGTTGGAGGTGTTGAAGAAGTCGCCGTTGATGCCCGCCACCACCCGGTAGCCCTGGCTCTCCAGTGCCCGGGCCGCAGAGGTGACCGTGGTGCGGGTGGTCAGGGAGTCCCCGAAGGTGACGATGGGCGTCACATCTGCATTGGGCTCGTATGTGACGACGTTCTCCGTCCGCAGGTCGGAGTACGCAGTACTCCAAAACACATTGGTAGAGAGCTGGGTCTTCTGGTTCAAAAGAGTGCCCTTGGAGGTCAGGTCCTCGCCCATGGCCTCGGACGCGGCGGCGGTGAGGCCCAGGGAGCAAAGAAGCGTGAACGCCAAAAACAGGGACAGGGTTTTGCGCAGGGTGTTTTTCATGTCATACCTCCATAAGCTGCAGCTGAGATGGTCTACATAATCCTCTTCAGAATAGCATAAACAGGCGGAAAAGTAAATGGGAATGGGGCAACAAAATCCACCAGATTGCACAGAGTCTCCCAAATACAAGACGGCGTCTGCGGGAAAAAAGTTCCGCCCGCCGCAGAAAAGACTTGGAGAAACCGGCGCGGTGTATTACAATAAAAGGGAACAGCGGGCGCAGCCCGCGGAAAAGGAGGAAGCGCATGACAGTCAATGTGGACGCCTCCCGGTGTATCGGCTGCGGGATGTGCGCGGCGGCGGTGCCGGCCGTGTTTCAGATCCAGGGGCGGGTGTCCGTGGTGCAGGCCCAGCCCCGGACCCCGGCGGAGGAGGCGGGGGCCTTCGACGCGGCCAACGGCTGCCCGGTCAATGCCATCCGGGCCCGGAAGGCATGAGAAAGAACCGCCCGCCGGAGCATTCCAGCGGGCGGCTTTTTTCATTCAATCCAGGTTCACCCGGAAATCTCCCCGGGCGGCGGCATCGGCCCGCCGCTGTTTGTCCGCGGCCAGGGCATCCAGCATCCCACCGATGATCTGGTTGGACACCAGAAAGCCCCGGGGCGTCAGGTGCCAGCGGCCGTCCTCCGCCACCGCATAGCCGGCCTTGGCGCACTGGTCCAGGAAGGGCAGAAAGCAGGTGAACCGGCGGCGGAAGCGGCGCTCAAATGCCTTGGGGTCCAAACCCGCCGTGGTCCGCAGGCCCAGCATTACCCATTCGGTGTCCCGGTCCAGGGGTGGGATGCGGTCGCTCTCCGACAGCATGGGGGCGTGGTCCCGCACGCCCCGGATATAGCCCTCCAGATCCTTTGTGTAGGCGTACCGCACGCCGCCGAAGTCCGAGTGGGCGCCGGGGCCGAAGCCGGCGTACTCCCCCAGGGTCCAGTATTTCAGATTGTGCCGGGAGGCGCAGCCCGGCTTTGCGAAGTTGGAGATCTCATACTGCTCATAGCCCTGGGCCTTCAGGAACTCCACCGTGTAGAGATACATGTCCGCCTGGGCGTCGTCCCCCGGCAGACCCGCGGTCCCCCGCCGGGCAAAAAGGGGCGTACCCTCCTCTACCTTCAACCCATAGCAGGAGAGATGCTCCGGCGTCAGGTCCAAGGCAGCGGAAAGGTTTTTCTGCCACCCCTCCAGCGTCTGATGGGGCAGGCCGTAAATCAAATCCAGGGAGAGATTCTGGAACTTGGCCTTCCGGGCGGCCTCCACGGCGGCTTCCGTCTGAGCCATGGTGTGCACCCGGCCGATCTCCGAGAGCTCTTCGTCATCGGCGGACTGCATTCCCAGGGAGAGGCGGTTGAACCCGCACCGGCGCAGGGTGCGCAGCTCTTTCCAGTCCCCGGCGGAGTCGGGATTGGCCTCCAGGGTGATCTCCGCCTGCTTGTCCACCTTGTATTTTTTCAGAATGGTCTTCAGGATCTTCACCAGCCGCTTGGTCCCCAGATAGCTGGGGGTGCCGCCGCCGAAGTACACGGTGTCGACCAGATGGCCCGCCGCGAAGGGGGCGGTCTCCGCCAGATGGGCGCACAGGGCATCTGTGTAGTCGTCCATCCGGCTCTCGGACCGGGGCAGGGAGTAGAAGTCGCAGTAGACGCACTTGCTCTTGCAGAAGGGAATGTGGATATACAGGCCCAGCGGGGCGGGCATGGGTCTCATGGGGATTCCTCCAAACACACAAATCTTCGGGCAACAGTGTACTCCCTTCCGCGCAGGTTTGCAAGTGCGTATAGTTTCCGAACAAGCAGGAGACCCTATGGGAAAATGGCCTGGAGGGGATTTTCAATGAATATGACGCCGCAGGAATACCAGCAGTATGTGAAGCAGAAGGCCCCCAAGTCGCCGCTGCTGAAGGATACGGTCCTGGCCTTTGTAGTGGGCGGGGCCATCTGCGTGGTGGGCCAGCTGATCCTGAACGGCTGGACTGCCGCCGGCCTGGAGGAAAAGACGGCGGGCACCGCCACCTCCTGCACGCTGGTGTTTCTCTCCGCCCTGCTGACGGGGCTGAACCTGTACAACAAGCTGGCCCGCTTTGGCGGCGCCGGGACGCTGGTGCCCATCACCGGCTTTGCCAACGCGGTGGTCTCACCGGCCATCGACTTCCGCAGCGAGGGATTCGTCACTGGCATGGCGGCCAAGATGTTCCTGATCGCCGGGCCGGTGATCGTGTTCGGCACCCTGGCCTCGGTGATTTACGGCGTGGTCCTGGTGCTGCTCGGCTGAAGCGGGAATGCCATGCCGTCCCGCTTTGGGGATGCTGCACCCACAGAGGCTTCCTATATCCTAAATATATCCGATCTCAAAAGTCAGAAGACCGCCCCGGCGCTGTGCAG
>NZ_KI271650.1:0-4453 GCF_000469445.2 Oscillibacter sp. KLE 1745
CGCTCCGTTGCGCCCCAAGGGCACTTCCGCGCCCCTTCGGGGCTTGGGCGCTCGTCCTCTCCCCGCCGCGCGGGGCGCGGTGGGGTTCCCCAATTCCCCCGCCGCCGTTCTCTCCACGTAGGAACGCAGCAGTCAACACAGACGGCAGGGGAGGGGCCCGGCTCACCAGAATCGCACTGGAGCACCCGCCGCAGCAGGCGTGACCCTTACCGGGTTTTGGTCATAGATAAGAAGAGGACGCAGACGCCCGGAGTGGGCCCCGGTCGCCTGCATATCAAATCTTCCGTGGGAACGCCTCGTAGTATCTCCGCACGGCGCGTTCCAACGTAGAGGGGGAGAGGTGGTGCCGCAGGCAGACCGCCTGCGCGCCCGCGTCCGTTGTCACGAACTCGAACAGCGCCTGGTAGTTTTCTTTCCCGGCGGCGATGCACAAATTCAGGATCTTCTCCTGTGTTCGCTTCGGTAACTCCCAGTAAAGCAGGGAAGTGAAGTAGATGTATCCCTGCCGCTCATAGCTCACCGGAATGGACTTCTTGTACCGAAACACCCGCGGCACCTCCTTTCGTTTATGTTTTCCGCCTTTTCTGCACGATCTGGTTTCGCTCATACTCCGTTGTGCCGGCCATCAGCTGGCCGTAGGAGAGCCCGCGGCGCTTGGCCTCCGCCGCCAGCGCCGCCAGCCGTTCGTATTCCCTGGAGCGCCGCTGCCGCCTTCTCCAGGTGGGCACCGTATCGACGGCCCATCTCCACCAGCAACCGCTGCTCGATCTCCAGCAGTTCTTCCTTCGTCTGCATCCGCCTGCCTCTCTTTCTCGATCCGCTCCTCCAGCCGCTGCAACTTTTTGCGCCGAAAGCCATCCCACATAGGGTACAGCATCTTCATCTGGTCCAGGACGATCTGCACATCCGCGATCTCTTCCGCCACATCCTCCATGAGAAGCCACTGGCCCGGTTCACGGAACTTCTGCGCCCTCCGCAGTTTCAGCAGTGCTTTGGACAGCTCCGCCATCTCCTCCAGCATCATGTCCACCTGGGCGCGCTCTCCGTAGTGTTCCAGCGCATCCAGCAGAATTTCCCTGCCGTCTTCTCCCATGGCCGGGGCTTCAACGGCAATCTGGATGCACGCGCTCAAAGTCTCCATATCTGACCGGAATGCAAGACAAGAGCCCAGGTTCCTCAGCTTCAGAGCCCTCTCCGCTTGCCGCTTCGCTTCCCGGTATTTCTCCAGGAGCGGCCGCGCCACGTCAACCCTCCGAATCAGCTCGTCCATATCTTTCTCCTCCTCTAAAGCTCCATAGTATCGAATCTTCTCAAATCAAAATCCATTCCAAACCCGCATCCCGCAATATTCAAAGCACTCAGCATCGTTGCAGTCCTCGTCGGTCAGATCCATGAGCCGCTTTCGACTTCTCGATATGAACAAGTCGGAATCCATAGGCGGCTTCGGTTTTTTATCCCGCAGCAGCTCATCCACCCCGACAACCTGGGCAAACTGCTCTGGTTCATTTTCTCGGAGGTACTTAAAGAAATAGTTCTTGTGGAAGGGGCAAAAGGCGCAGGCGCTGGCCCTAGTTTCGAGTCCCCACACGTCTTTGATATAGGCGTAGTTGTCGGCCCGGGTTAAGCCCATCTCCACTAGGGGAAACTTGTTGACGAACATGGGGTTGGGGTTCTCTTTGCACCGGCGGGCCTCCTCCGCGCTAAAGCCCATGTGCATCTCGTGGGCCTTCTTGTCCTCGTCCCGGAGTCTCTGCCCCTTCTTGTAACCAAGTAGCTCCCACCGGACGTACTTGGAGATCAGCTCTACCTTGTAGTCGATGGTGCAGTTGCGAGGCATCTTGCTTTTGTGGCCGTCCTCCTTGATGGTCCACCACGGGATGCTGATCGTCCGCCTTTCCCCGAAATTCTCCATAAAGTCGGTGTAGAGCGGAGAATCCAGAATCACAAGTGGCACCCCGCAAGAATGACCGGCGTTTGCCAGGAATTCGACCTGCTTTTTCACCCAAGGCGGCTCGAATCCCAAATCGCAGAATATGGATATGTCGTAAATCGGCACCTGGGGCCATACAGGCGGTTCTCCCCGTATCTTTGCCAGGGCGTTTTCGCAGCTCATCAGATGCAGGGCCGATGACTGCATCCCGGCGCCGCATGATAAGATCTTCACACCTCAATCACTCCCGCTACCTCTTTTCCGGCCCGTCCCAAGTTTCCGGGGTCATGGAGCAGCTTCACTTCGGTCAAATAATGTAAGCTGTGCATCTGTGTCCCTGTAATTCGTCCAGATCATTTCCATCGCCTTCTCTCCGGATGTGGTCCGAACTTCTTTCGCATAACTGTTCCATCCTTGAAGGGCATCCTTGTACAGACTGGAGTCATATCCAGACAGGATGATCCGGGCGCGGCTTCCGGTAATTTCCTCCAGTAGCTCTTGATGGCCTCCTATGTCCATCTCATATCTGTATATCCGGCCGCTTTTTCGGGTGGAACGCAGATACGGCGGATCAAGGTACATCAGGACTTCGGGAGAGTTATATCGCCGTATCAGCCGAAGTGCGTCCATCTTCTCAATCTGCACAAGCTGGTTTCGGCTGCCCTGCAGGCGCACAGCAGCCATCCGGATTGCCTCCGGGACTCCCCGCCATTTGCAGGCGGTCCCGCCGATTTTCTTCTGCTTGTGGTTTCGCCATCCGCATTTCCCACCCATTTTGGCGCCGATTGCCTGATTGGTGCGGACCAGAAACCGTCTGGCCCGCTCCAGCGGCTCCTCGCACGGCTGAAAGGCAAGGTCATATTCCCGACGGCTGTATGGTGTCAATTCGATCTCCCGGGCCAGCTCTTCCGGTTGGCTCCGAAGCATTTGGAACAGATTCACTACTTCGTCATCCAGGTCATTGATCGTTTCCACAACACTGGGTTTTTTTGTGAAAAACACCGCGCCGCTGCCAAAGTATGGTTCAAGATAGACTGCCTTTTCATAATCCGCCGGGAAATGGCTCACGATCCAAGCTGCCGCGGTCCATTTGCTCCCTGGATACCTGAATACCGCTTTCATTTCTGGCTCTGCCTCTCCTCGTTGTTCCCACCACATTTCGAGCACCGGGAAATATCGGACCGACAATCCCAAGCGAGGACAAAGGCCCCGCACTGTGGGCACTGCCCAGGCGGCCCCTTCTTTCTGCGTTCCCCCTGTGCCCTTTTCATGGCCGCAGGAATACCGTCCAGAACCACGGGGCATCTGGTCAGCGTGCAGAATCCCTGCTCACCGGCATAGCCGCAAGCAATGTTGAGGGAACCGCAAAAACGGAGATGTTCCATTTATGTGATGCCTCCCATATCCGGCCGCGGCAGCGGCTGGTAATGTGTCCCGAACCGTGGCAGCTCTGGTGCTGCCCAAACACACCACAGTACGTCCATCAGCGGTGTGCCTCTGCCTCTGGTTTTGAATAGAAAGTCCGGCCGCCATGTCAGGGGAAGCACCCACGCCGGCGGATCTTCCTGAAACAATTCCAGCCGCTTTCTTGCGTGCCAAAACTGGCTTTTCAGCAGCAGGGCGAACGGCTTCCCAATGTACTGGCACCTTCGGATAAACACTTCTGATAGGGAGAACGGCGGGTTGGTGATGATCCAGTCGCAGGAAACAGGGGATACCGTCAGAAAGTCCTGGCCCATGGAAATGTCTGTTCCGGTCACCTGATACCCCCAGACTTCCATCTCATGCACCATATCTCCGTTCCCGCAGGCCGGCTCCCAAATCCTGGTATTGCCTGGCAGTCGAAGAAAATCCAGCAGTGCGTATGTAACCTCTGGCGGCGTCGGATATAGGTCTCCTTTTGCGCGTCCATAAGCGCTGTTCCCACCGGAAATCCGGCTGGCCTCTGTTCCATTCATGGCCTACACCTCCGAAAATCGAAGTGGGCACCAGCGCGGCGCCGTCTTGGTCTGCGGGACACTTTCACCGGGCGCGGTGAAACCGATGAAACCAGGCATCCGGGGACTGCGCGGGCACATTTTTCTAAAAGTTTCCTCAGCGGCCGGATGATTGCACGTACAGTCTCCCCGCGGTCCCTTTCTTCCCCAGCTATTTGCTGTCAACTTTGCCCATCCCGTCAGTTTCATGTATTGGCATTCGGCGCAGACAGGTGGTTTTTTCTTCATGGCTCACACCTCCCGCACATCAATACCCAGCCGCTCGCGCATCAGCTTCCGCTTGATGGCGTATACCCTGGTTTTGGTGGCTTCGCTCTTCACGTCCTCCACCACTAGCAGCCAGTGGACCTCTCCGCAGCAGTCCGGCTCCGTGGCCCGTTCGTAGGAAAAGTCTGCCCTGTACCGGATGGCCCGGACCCGCACGCCCTCCAGGGTGGTGTATGCCTCCTGCAGGGTGAACTCCGGCTGGAGCTTCAAGTCCCGAATCTTCCCGGCCGCCAGCAGCAGCGCCAGCTCGTCATACCGC
>NZ_KI271651.1:0-50240 GCF_000469445.2 Oscillibacter sp. KLE 1745
CGCGAGCTTTGCTCGCGGCGCTCTCTTACTGAATTAGAAGGGGGGGTTACAGCTCACCGCCGGAGAGGACCGGGGTCAGGTCCTCAAAGTTGGAGAAGCTGGGATAAGAGATGCGCACATCATCGCCGGTGGCGTTGACATCCATCTGCATATCCATCTGGAGCTTGGCAGTAATCTGCGCATTTTCGACCTCCGTGACAGGCAGGCCCAGCACCAGATCCAGGTCGAAGTCCGCGGTGCAGGACTCCAGCTCTCCGTCGGAACCGACGGTGTAGACGTATGTGCAGCTCTGCAGATCTGCGGTGAGGTCCACCGGGCTCTCCATGGCGGCAAGCTCTTCCTGCAAGGCCGTCAGCAGATCCTCCAGAAGGCTGTTCAGGCTATCATCCATCTTCATGGTGTATACGGTGCGGGAGCCCGTGCGGGAGACGTCGATGGAGTCGATCATGGGCAGCATCATGCTGTTCATCTGGCCGCTGATCTGCAGCATCTCCTGGTAAAACTCCGCGAACCCGTCCATGTCGCCCACCGGATATTTGTACCGGTCTGTGGTTCCGTCCATCTCCTCCTGGACATAGACCCAGCCGTCCTGCATCCACTCCTGAACAGAGACTTGATCCTGCATGGTCACATCGGGGCCGGCGCCTGCCGTGTTGGATTCCATGTTCATGTTCATGGAAATGGCCAGCTGGAGCGGGTCTTTCAGAATCATCTGGATGCGGCCGTTTCCGGAGACGGCCACGGACATGGTTTCGTGGACGGTCTCGGTCCCATCGGAGCCGTCAACGGCAATGTCCATCCCCATATTCATGGTATAGTCCGCGTCGATGCCGGTGGAGGAGGCCTGGCTGGCGGCGGTCAGGGCCCGGTAGGCCTCGATTTTCTCGGTAATGGGCCGGGCGTCCGCGGCGTCGATGGCGCCGCTCTCCACCAGGCTGGCCAGCAGATAGGTGCTGCCGTCCTTGAGATCAGCGCCCAGGGCCTGGTAGGTGACGGCAGCCAGATCGTCCCGCAGGAAGGGGGCGGCGTCCAGCATGGAGAGATTGAACAGGCCGTGGAGCATGGCGAAGTCCAGCGTGTCTGCCGTACAGGAAGTCCACGCCGTCCTCATAGCCTAGTGCCCGCAGCAGGAAGGCGCAATACATTTTTGCGCTGCACGGACTGGATGCGCCGAAAGTGGTGGCGGAGGTGCCGTTGGTGATGCCTTGGCTGTACAGCCAGGCGACGGAGGGGGCCGCGGTTTCGCTCACGTCGGTGAAGGGCATGGAGATCTCTCCCGCCTCATAGGCGGCTTTGGCCTCGTCCTCGGCGCCGTAGAGCCGCACCAGCATGATGGCGGCCTCGGAACGGGTAGGGGCGCGGTCCAGCTCAAAGCCGCCGGCGGTGCCCCGGAATACGCCGATGGCGGACAATTCCTCCGCAACGGAGTCGTAGGAAGAGGCGGAGGCGGTCCCGGCCATTGCCGCAGTCAGCAGCAAGGTCGCGGCCAGTATGGTCAGAATGCGTTTCATGGTCAACGCTCCTCTCTTTTTTGGTGGAAGAATTTCCATTGATTACTGCTATCTTACGCCGGGCGGAAAGAGCCGTCAAGAGCAGGGAACATGATTTATGGAAAAAGGGCTGGTATTTCCCGCCGGTTCCCGGTATAATGTACCCAAATGGTTTCTCTTTCCCCATTTTTCCAAACAGCTGTGATCGGCTGGGGCGAGGCGGGAAAGCAGAATCATTGGGAGAAAGCGCGTCCGGTCAAAGGGCTGACACGGGGCAACGGCGCAGGTGCCGTGAATCCCGGCAGCCTATGCATGGATCCGGCGGAGAGAGCAAAATTGCGGCTCTTTTGCAGCCTGCCCGCTGTTCTGGGCAGCCGCTGGACGAGCTGTTTGGCAGGATGGAAAAGAGGAGAGACCATGCGCAAGCTGGCCGCGTTCACCGTGTCCTTCGCTCTGGGGATCTGTCTGGCCCAGTATCTGCTGCCGGAGAGGCTTCTTCTGCCCGTGGCGGCAGTTTTCTTTGCCGCGGCCTGCCTCGCCCTGCTGCTGCCGGGACTTTGGCGGAAGCGGGTGCTGCTGGTGGGCACGGGGCTGGCCCTGGCCCTGGGGTGGAACTGGCTGTACAGCTATGCTGTACGGGCGCCTCTTGCGGCCCTGTCCGGCAGCGAGGGCACCGCTTCCATGACTCTTTTGGAGTACGCCGTCCCCACGGACTACGGCGCCAAGGTGACAGTGAAGCTGGAGGGGGTTCCCCTGGGCAAGGTGGTCTGCTACGGCGGGGCGGACCTGCTGGACCTGGAGCCGGGCCAGACGGTGGCGGCACAGGTGAAATTTCAGGATTCCGCCCGGCTTCGGGAGGATACCATTACCAACTTCACCGCTCAGGGAGTGTTCCTGCTGGCCTACCAGCGGGGAGACGAGGCCGTCTACGGTGAGGGATCCGCCGGCTCGCCACGGTGGTGGCCCGCCCATGCGGCCCGGGCCATGCAGAACCGGGTGACGGCGCTGTTTGACGGAGATGAGGCCGCGTTCCTCAGCGCCATCCTCACTGGGGACACGTCCGGATTGTCGGAAGAAGCCCGGTCCGACCTGTCGGAGGCGGGACTCAGCCACATCCTGGCGGTGTCCGGGTTGCACTGCGGCTTTCTGATGACGCTGATTCTGCTGCTCACAGGACGGCACCGGCACCGTCTGGCGGCGGTGCTGGCGCTGCCCGTCCTGATGTTCTATACGCTGTTGACCGGGGCCAGTCCCTCGGTGGTCCGGGCCTGCATCATGGTGGTGTTCGTGCTGGCGGCACCCCTGTTTCAGCGGGACAGCGACCCGCCCACCACGCTGTCCGCCGCCCTGTTTTTGATCCTGCTGGCGAACCCCTTTGCGGCGGCCTCCATCAGCCTGCAGCTGTCCTTCGGAGCCATGGCGGGGCTTCTCTGGCTGACGCCGAAGCTCCAGGACCTGCTGTTGGGGGAGAGACCGAGTGGGAAGGTCTGCCGACTGCTGGTTTCCAGCCTGTCGGCCACCGTGGGGGCCATGGCATTCACGGTGCCTTTGTGCGCTGTCTACTTCGGGTCGCTGGTACTGATCTCTCCGGTAAGCAACCTGCTGTGCCTGACAGCCTCCAGCCTTGTGTTCACGCTGGGGCTTGGGGCAGTCCTGGCGAGCTTCCTCTGGGTGCCTCTGGGGACGGTGATCGGTTTCGTGCCGGCTTTGCTGACCCGGTATATCCTCTGGATATCCGGGGTTCTGGCGTCTGTCCCCCACCACGCCCTGTACTTCACCAACCCGTACCTGAAATACTGGCTGGTATTTCTGTATGTCCTCTTCGCCGCGGCCTTTTTTCTGCGGCCCAAGGCCCGGCGGAAGTATGCCGTGGCCGGTGTGCTGGCGGCGGTATCCCTGGCGGTGACGGTGCGGCTGGGCGCGCCCCACTACACCCGGGGCGGCCTGGACGCCTATGTGCTGGACGTGGGGCAGGGGGAGAGCGTGCTGCTGACCTCCGGCGGGAAATTTGCCCTGGTGGACTGCGGCAGCCGCAACAGCTGGTACGACGCCGGCGGCATCGCGGCGGATCACCTGGCCACCATGGGCTGCGGGACGCTGGACTATCTGATTCTGACCCACTATGACTACGATCACATCTCCGGCGTGGCGGAGCTGCTGGCAAGAGCGCGGGTGGACACTCTGCTCCTGCCGGACGTGTCCGACGATGCAGGGGCGCGGTTCCGGGTGGAGCTGGCCGCCCGGAACCACGGCGTGGACATTCAATACGTGGAGGCGGAGACGGTTTACACCCTGGGGGAGAGCAGCCTCACCATCTACCCGCCGGGGGACGTGGAGGGCGACAACGAACAGGGGCTGGCCGTCCTGTGCACCTATGGCGACTACGACCTGCTGATTACCGGGGACCGGAACATGGCCGCGGAGCGGCAGCTGATCGCCGACCATGATCTGCCCGACATCGAGGCCCTGGTAGTAGGCCACCACGGCTCCAAATCCTCTACCTCGAAGGAGCTGCTGGAGGCCCTGACGCCGGAGACGGGCATCATCAGCGTGGGGGACAACAGCTACGGCCACCCCACGGAGGACGCCCTCCGCCGCCTGGTGCTGGCAGACGTGGAGATCTACCGGACGGACAAGCAGGGTACCGTCCATCTATCTGTGAATTGAGGAGACACCATGGCATACGCGAAAAAGACATCCAAGGCCAACGAGGCCTTTCAGAAACTGAAAAACGACCTGGCCGCGGGAACGGCGGGGAACGCCTACATCTTCTACGGGGAGGAGACGTATCTCCGGGAGTACTATCTCAAAGAGCTGCGGAAGAAGCTGGTCCCCGCCGGGTTTGAGGAGTTCAACTACCACACCCTGGAGGGGAAGGACCTGACGGTCCAGACCCTGGCAGAGACGGCGGAGGCCATGCCCATGATGGCGGAGCGAACGCTGATCGTGGTGTCGGACTTCGACCTGTTCAAGCTGAACGAGGAGCAGCGGGAAAAGCTGATCGCCTTTTTGGAGGATGTGCCGCCCTACTGCTGCGTGGTGTTCCTCTACGACACGGTGGAATACAAGCCCAACCGCACCATGAAGAAGCTGTACAAGGCCGTCACCGACCACGTGGAAGCGGTGGAGTTCCGTCCGGCGGACAACAGCGACCTGGTGGTGTGGATCGCCCGGCGGTTCAAGGCCCTGGGGAAGGAGATCGACCGTCAGACGGCGGAGTACCTGATCTTCACCTGCGGCGGTCTGATGACGGGGCTGGTGCCGGAGATCGCAAAGATCGGCGCCTACGCCAAAGGCAGGGCCATCACCCAGAAGGACATCGACGCTGTGGCGGATCCGGTGCTGTCGGCGGAGGTGTTCCGCCTGTCCGACGCGGTGCTCCAGGGGAATTACGACGGGGCGGCCCGCATCCTGGGGGACCTGCTGAAAATGCAGACAGAGCCCATCATGATCCTGGCGGCTTTGGGCAGCCAGCTCCGGCGCATCTATACCGCCCGGATGGCCATTGACAGCGGCAAGGACAAGTACTGGCTCATGGAGCTGTGGGAGATGAAGAGCGACTATCCGGCCAAACTCCTGCTCTCCGCCGCCAAAAAGACCACGGCCGCCTGGTGCGCCGACGCGGTGCAGATGTGCCAGGTGCTGGACCGGCGGATGAAGAGCGAGAAGGGCGTGGACGCCGTGGGCGAGCTGAAGCTGCTGCTGGTGCGTCTGGGGGCGCAGCGGCGATGAAGAAAGCGATCCGAGAGGTCATTGTGGTAGAGGGCCGCTACGACAAAAACGCCCTCAGTCAGGTGGTGGACGCTACCATCATCACACTGGGCGGCTTCGCCGTGTTCAACGACCGGGAGAAGCTGGCCTTTCTCCGCCGCCTGGCGGAGCAGAGGGGGCTCATCGTGCTGACGGACAGCGATGGGGCAGGGTTCGTCATCCGGAACTATCTGAAGGGTGCCCTCCCACGGGATCGGGTGAAGCAGGCATATATCCCGGACATCCCAGGCAAGGAGCGCCGCAAGCGGATCCCCGGCAAAGAGGGCAAGCTGGGCGTGGAGGGTATGAGGCCCGCCGTGCTGCTGGAGGCCCTGCGCCGGGCGGGCGCCACCTTCGCCGACAAGGGGGCGGCGGAGTGCCCAGGAGACCCTATCACCAAGGCGGATCTGTTCGCCCTGGGCCTCACCGGCGGAACCGACAGCGCCGCGAAGCGCCGGGCGCTGCTGAAGCAGCTGGACCTGCCGGAGCACCTGACGCCAAACGGCATGTTAGAGGCGTTGAACCTGTTATACAGCCGGGAGGAGTTCCTTTCCCAAATGGTGAAAACTCAGTAAAAAGCGGGAGGAAGCCGGGCCATCGACAGGGTTCGACAGCATTCCCCCAAACGGCCGTGCTACAATTTTTTTGTTCGTGTGTGACAACAGACAGAAGGAGGAAATCGAGGTGCGGGCCTTCCTGGTAGGAAGAAGGCCGTGCCGCGGCGTACCGGTGGACTACTTTCTGCTGGTGGAGGAGTGGGACGCCCTCTGGGAGTGCTACGGCATCCGCGTGGAGAGCGGCGGGGAGCGGACGGAGATCCCAGGGATCACCGCCTCGCAGTCTGGGATCCTGTCGCTGCTGTCCAAGCTGATGCGGGGGAGCGTGACGCCCGTCGCGGCGCGGGATGTGGTGGAGGACTGGTTGCTGGAATAGCGTGCAGTCCGGCCGTAAAAAGGAGTCCGGAGAGGATGCAGGGTGTGCATTCTCTCCGGACTCTTTTTACAAATTTCAGGGCGCTTTTGCCAACGCCGCCAGAACGGCGGACAGGAGCGGGCACAGGACCAGTCCCGCCGCCAGCAGCCGTCCCCGGCGGGAAGCGAACGTCACGCCCTTCCGTCCCGCCCGTTCCGCCAGCAGCCCCATGGGGAGGGACAGCAGATAGATGCATCCCCAGAAGGCCCAGCCGTAGTGCCCGTGTCCCATGGCCGCTCCCGCCGGGTGGGGCCCCAGAACCAGCCCCATCAAAAATCCGATGAGAAAATAGGCGCAGGTGGTGCAGGAGAGCCGGTACCGCCCCAGCAGCGCCGTCAGGGCGGAGAGGGCCATGGCCCACCAGAAGAGACCGCTGCTGAGGAGCCAGCCGTAGAGATAGCTCTCCCCGCCGCTGGGCCGCTCCCACAGCAGCCAGCCCAGCAGGGAGCTGTCCTCCAGGGGGCACCAGAGGATGCGGCCCAGCAGGTAAAAGACAAGATACCCCGCAGTTACCGCCAGAGCCGCCAGGACCCGGGGACGCCGGCGGCTCCGGGACCACAGGGGTGGAGGTGCCTCTGCCGCCGGAGCGTCCGCCCCCTCTGATGGGAGCAGCAGGTCCACCGTGGTGCCGAAGAGCTCCGCCAGGCGGAAGAGGTTCTCCGTGCTGGGGGCGCTCTGGCCGGACTCCCATTTGGTAACCGCCTGGCGGCTGACATCCATCCGGCGGGCCAGAGCCTCCTGGGACAAGCCTGCCCGTCGGCGGTGTTCCCTGATCCGCTGACCCAGCGTGGTCATGGACACACCTCCTTTCAGACTTTATGCTACCAGAATTCAACTCCTTTGACCACCAACTATCCGGCAACAATCGGTTGCGGCGGCGGAAAAGGGCAGCTTTACCGCTTCAGCAGCCGCCGTAGAGAAGCGGTGTCCAGCAGGTTCACCGTCTGGAAGGCACCGCCGTAAAACACGGCGTAGTTGTTGAACACGCAGGGAAGGGCCTTGGCCTTCTCCAATGTGTCCACAGGCACCAGAGAATACGGAGCCCCGGCCTCTCCACACACCTGCCGGATGATCTCCAGGCTGTTGACCGCATAGGGACACTGGTCACTGTAATAAATCGTCAGCGCCTTTTCCTCGATGGTCCCCGCCCTGGCTTGGTCCGTAAAGCGGGGGAGGGTACCGTCGAAGGATCGGGCCAGCAGGGTGTAGCCATAGCCCGTTTCATCCACCGTCTCAAAGCCGTACTTCCGGGCGAAGGACTGGTCGGAGAGCCAGGCCTTCTGTTTTTCCGCCCCCAGCATGCAGATGCCGGATTTTCCCCGGTCCCGGGCGTCCGCCAGGCAGTGCTCCATCAGCGCCCGGCCGTACCCCTTGCCCTTGTATGCACCGGCCACCCAGAGGCAGTAGAGGTACAGATAGTTGTCCCCCTCTACAGGGACCCAGGCGGTCTCCAAAGGGGCGTACTCGATAAAGACCTTTTCCTTGACATCCAGTTTCCGGAAGACGTGCCCCTCCGGCAGGCGGTCCACCAACCATCGGCGTTTAGCCTCCACGCCGGGGTGGGGCTTTTTGCTGCGGATGATGCAGCACAGGTGCTGATCGGCGATGTTTTCCGCCGTCAGATCGATGAATCCCGGTTCCATACAGACGCTCTCTTTCCGCCGGAGACGCCGGCCTTTTTTCGTATCGTACCAGATCCGGCGGAAGAACGCAACTGTCCTGCCGGTTCGCCAAAGGCGCTGCCAGCGGCAGGTTTATCTTATGATGCGGTGCCGGCGCATCCCGCTTTTGGGCATTGAGGAGAGGTCAATCTCCGTTTTGTGAATATGTGATCGCTTTTGACATATTCCCGCATACAGACAAGTTTTTGCTGTCCCCATGCCGCCAATGGCCGTCTAAAACAACGTATTGCATTTCCCCGTCAGATTTTGTATAATAAATATCCTAACGTGTACGCATACCAACGATACACTGCGCGAGAGGGAGGAATGACAGCGCATGGCAGAGGAGATCAAGCTGACGCAGGACGAGGCGCCGGAGAGCCGGAACTTTATCCACGCTTTCATCGAGGAGGACATCGGCCCCGGCGGCCAGTTCGAGGGGATGACCGTCCACACCCGGTTCCCGCCGGAGCCCAACGGCTACCTGCACATCGGGCACTGCAAGGCGCTGACCATCGACTTCGGCACGGCGGAGAAGTTCGGCGGCCTGTGCAACCTGCGGATGGATGACACGAACCCCACCAAGGAGGACGAGGAATTCGTAGACGCCATTCAGCAGGACATTCACTGGCTGGGCTTTGACTGGGGCGACCGGTTCTTCTACGGCTCGGATTACTTTGACGAGGATTATCGTCAGGCGGTGGGCCTCATCAAGAAGGGCCTGGCTTATGTCTGCGAGCTGACGCCGGAGCAGTTCAAGGAGTACCGGGGAGATACCACCACTCCGGCCCGCTCCCCCTGGCGGGACCGGCCCATCGAGGAGAGCCTGGACCTGTTCGAGCGGATGAAGAACGGCGAGTTCCCGGAGGGCAAGTACACCCTGCGGGCCAAGATCGACCTGGCCAGCGGCAACTTCAATATGCGGGACCCGGTGCTCTACCGGATCAACTACCTGCCCCATCACCGCCAGGGGAACAAGTGGTGCATCTATCCCATGTACGACTTCGCCCACCCCATCCAGGACGCGCTGGAGGGCATCACCCACTCCCTCTGCTCCCTGGAGTTTGAAAACCACCGCCCCCTATACAACTGGGTGGTAGAGCACTGTGACCTGCCCAGCCATCCCCGGCAGATCGAGTTCGCCCGCCTGGGCATCGACCACACGGTGCTCTCCAAGCGCAAGCTCCGCAAGCTGGTGGAGGAGGGGAGAGTCTCCGGCTGGGACGATCCCCGGATGCCCACGCTCTGCGGCCTGCGCCGCCGGGGCTATACGCCCCGGTCTATCCGGAACTTCTGTGAGCGCATCGGTGTGGCAAAGTCTGCCAACGTGGTGGAATACGGCTTCCTGGAGCACTGCCTGCGGGAGGACCTGAACGAGACCGCCCAGCGGACCATGGCGGTGATCCGGCCCATCAGGCTGACCATCACCAACTATCCGGAGGGGAAAAGCGAGACCGTTACCGTGGAGAACAACCCCCTGGACCCCGCCGCCGGCACCCGGGAGATCGCCTTCTCCCGCAACCTCTGGATCGAGTCCGACGATTTCCTGGAGACCCCGGTGCCCAAGTACAAGCGGCTCTACCCCAATGGACCGGAGTGCCGCCTGAAAGGGGCCTATCTCATCCGCTGCACCGGCTGCGTGAAGGACGAGAACGGCAGCGTCACCGAGGTGCTGGCGGAGTACGACCCGGAGAGCCGGGGCGGCGACCCCGCTGACGGCCGGAAGGTGAGGGGTGCCACCATCCATTGGGTGGATGCCGCCACCGCCATCGACGCGGAGGTGCGGCTGTACGACAACCTGTTCACCGACGCGGACCCGGACGCCGCCGACAAGAACTTCCTGGAGTGCCTGAACCCCAACTCCCTGGAGGTCCTCACCGGCTGCAAGGTGGAGCCTTCCCTGGCGGATGCCGCAGCTCCCGCCAGCTTCCAGTTCATGCGCCTGGGCTACTTCTGCCTGGACAGCAAGGACTCCAAGCCCGGCCATCTGGTGTTCAACCGATCTGTGAGCTTGAAGGACAGCTTCAAGAAATAAGCATACAAAAAGACCGCCGAAGGGCGGTCTTTTTGTATGCGCTTCTCACAGCGGGATCTCCCGGTCCAGCTTGTAGAAGGTGAAGGACCCGTTCCCCAGCAGCGTCCCCGCCTGGTCCCGGATCTCCACCTCGTAAAAGCAGAGAGTTCGGCCGGGCTTGGTCTCCCGGGCCTCTGCCACCAGATGGTCCCCCAGCTTGGCGCTGCGGAGAAAGTTGTAGGAGGCGTTCACCGTCACGGCATAATATCCGTGGGAGGCCATGGCGGAGCCGCAGGCCGTGTCTGCCAGGGAGAAGTAGCAGCCCCCGTGGGCAACCCCCACAGGGTTGGCGTCCTCCGCCGTGATGTCCTTTACCGCCCGGGCGTAGCCGGGGCCGATCTCCTCCACAAAGATCCCCAGCCGCTGGGCGAAGGGGTTGGAGCTGTTCCGGGTGTCTCTGAGCTTTTTGTAGTCCATGTGTGCGGTCTCCTCGTTTTTGATGACTTGCTTTCAGCTTACTCCGAACTTGTGAAAAGGTCAATTTTTTTCCTCCTTTTTTCAGTGGAAATTCAGAAATCCATGATAGACTGCCTCCATCTTGACGGAAAGGATTTGCTGCAATGAAACGAATTGCTTCTCTCTTGCTGGGGCTGGCGATGGCTGCGGCCGCGCTTTCTGGCTGCGGCGCGCAGGGCCGCGAGACGGCCGCGCAGGAATTTCCGGACGCTGTTTCCATCGTCCTCTCGGATGACGGCATTATTGTGGACGGGAAGGCGGTCTCCACAGACGAGTCAGCCGCCGTCCACACGGCCCATGACATTGTCTGCTATGAATCCGGCCGCGACTTCACCTACGGCGAGGGCACGGAGGCCGACGAACACACCGCCGAAGAGGCGGAGGCCCACACGGTGGTCCACATCACACAACCCGGCACCTACGCCCTCAGCGGCACCCTGTCCGCAGGACAGATCGCTGTGGACCTGGGGGAGGACGCGGAGGACGACCCGGCGGCAGTGGTGACGCTGATCCTGAACGGCGTGGACATCACCTGCACTGTGGCCCCGGCGGTGATTTTCTATAACGTCTATGAGTGCGGCAGCACAGACGAGGACACCGCCTCGGAGACCGTGGACACCTCCGCCGCCGGTGCCAACGTGCTGATTGCTGACGGTACTATCAACAACGTCACCGGCTCCTATGTGGCCCGGATCTACGACCCGGACAGCGTGGTGCTCAGCGAGGACGGAATGACCGTGGAGGACAGCGAGAAGCTCCACAAATACGACGGCGCGTTTTACTCCAAGATGTCCATGAATGTGGACGGGGGTGAGGCCGGCACTGGTGTGCTGAACATCACCGCCGACAATGAGGGGCTGGACACGGAGCTGCACCTCACCATCAACGGCGGCACCATCAACATCACCTCCGGCAATGACGGCATCAACACCAATGAGGACAATGTATCCGTCACCACTGTCAACGGCGGTTCCGTGAACATTCAGGTCACCGGCGAGACCGGCGAAGGCGACGGCATCGACTCCAACGGCTGGCTGGTAATCAACGGCGGCGCCGTCACCGCCGCGGCCTGCTCCGACAGCGGGGACGCGGGTATCGACGCCACCATGGGCATCACCATCAACGGCGGCACAGTAGCGGCCTCCGGCAATATGTATGACCAAATCGACGGCGGGGCCCAGAACTATGTGGTGTTCTCCTTTGCATCCCGGCAGAACGGCGGCCAGACCTATACCCTGCAAAACGCCGACGGGGAGACTGTGGGCACCTGGACGCCGGCAAACGACTTCACCTGTCTGGTGGTGTCCTCCCCGGACCTGACGGCAGGGGACTACACCCTGTGGCAGGGAGACACCCAACTGGCCGGCACCATGTCCGACGGCGTGGGCAGCCCCGGCGGCGGTCGGCACATGGGCGGTGAGGCGCCTCCCGCGGACTTGGATCCCTGGCAGGCGCCGGAGGGCGAGGTGCCGGAGAACGCTGGCAGTGAAGTTCCGGACGATCCCCCTGAGCGCCCGGATGGGGAAATGGAGCCTGACGGTAGGGAATCTCCCGCAGGCGGCCACGGCCCCGGCGGTGGAGAGGGCGGCCAGAGCGCCGCGGGCCTGTCCAAGACATTCACTTTGTCGGATGGCGGGAGCTTCTTTAACGGGCTCTCACCGACGGAGACAACAGAAGCCTCTGAGACGTAAAGACAGCGGGGCCGGTTTCCCGGCCCCGCCTGCTCATATATTTTTTTTGATGGTGTTGATGGCGCCCTTCTCCAGCCGGCTCACCTGAGCCTGGGAGATGCCGACCTCCGCGCTGACCTCCATCTGGGTCTTTCCCTCGTAGAACCGCAGGGAGAGGATGCGCCGCTCCCGGTCATCCAGCCGCTTCATGGCCTCTTTCAGGGCGATGCGGTCCGTCCAGGCCTCGTCGGTGTTCCGGGTGTCGCTGACCTGGTCCATGACGCAGATGGCGTCGCCGCCGTCGGAGTATACCGGCTCGTACAGCGACACGGGATCCACGATGGCGTCCATGGCGAAGACCACTTCCTCCCGGGGGATGCCCAGCTCCTGGGCGATCTGTTCCACCGTGGGCTCCCGCTGGTTTTCCGCCAGGTACTTGTCCCGGACCTGCAGGACTTTATAGGCCGTGTCCCGCATGGAGCGGGACACCCGGATGGCGCTGTTGTCCCGGAGATATCGGCGGATCTCGCCGATGATCATGGGCACGCCGTAAGTGGAAAACCGCACTGGCTGATTGATATCAAAGTTATCGATGGCCTTGATGAGCCCCACGCAGCCCACCTGAAACAGGTCGTCGGCGTTCTCGCCCCGGCCGGCGAAGCGCTGGATGACGGAGAGCACCAGCCGCAGATTTCCCTCGATCAGTTCCCGGCGGGCCTCCTGGTCCCCGGCCTTGGTGCGGCGCAGGAGTTCCATGGTCTCCTCGTTTTTCAACACCTTCAGCTTTGCCGTGTTGACGCCCGCGATCTCCACCTTGCCCTGCATGGCTGTGCCCCCTCAAACCCTGAAACTTCATGAGTTCAGTATGGCCGGAGGGCTTTTTTCCTATACTGGAAGCTTTTGTCGCTTTCTGCCCGTCTGCATAAAACAGTGTTGGGACATTCCGTCCACTGCATAGTCTCAAGGCAGGGGGTGAGCGCGGTGCAGTGCAGGATCCGGGATTTCCGGTGCAAGGAGGTCATCAACGTCTGCGACGGCTGCCGCCTGGGCTACGTGTCGGACCTGGACGTGCGGGTGCCGGAGGGGCAGGTGGTAGCCATCATCGTCTACGGCCCGGGCCGCTTTTTCGGCCTGTTCGGCAGGGGGGAGGAGTTCTACATCCCCTGGGAGTGCATCCAGCGGATCAGAGACGACATCATCCTCATCGACAAGCCCTTTCAGCGGCGGGATCCCCGCCTGGAGCGGAAGCGGCGCAAGCGTTGCTGACAAATGCCCCCGCGGTGAAAGCCGCGGGGGCATTTGCGTATGCCGGCGGAGCGGTCACGGCTCCTCCGGATAGGGGATCTTCAGCGTCATGCCGTCGTGCCAGACACCAGCGCTGCGGGAGATGGGCAGATACTGCCCCTCGGTAAAGCCGATGGTCTCCCCGTCGTGGAAGGTGACATCCTCCTCCAATACATAGCTGGCCAGATCCAACAGGAAGCTGTGCAGGTCACCCGGGGCAGCCTGGGTGTCCAGAACCTCTATCTCCTCCTTGCCGAAGGCCGCAAGGCCGTCAGTGTAGCCGCACAGGCCCTCTTCCCGGCGGTAGAGGCCCATCCACACCAGATCCAGCAGGGGCAGCTCCCCGTCCTCCATGGGTTGAGACGCGTTAAGATAGAACTCCGGCTGGTACACGGTGCCGTTGGCGTAGACACCCAGCGTTCCGCGCTGGCGGCAGGCGGCGCACACCAGCTTCACCTGGAGTATGGCCGCCTCTCGGACGGATTCCTCCCGGGGCGGGACGGTCACCAACAGCTGGCCCCGGTGGCGGGCAGCAGATTCCGCTGCCTCCGGCCACAGGTAGTTGTGGGCGGCGTTTTCCTCCGCCTCGCCGTGGGGCACAGGGAATGGGTATAGGCAGACCGCCGCCAGCATTCCACTGACCTCAAAGGTCAGGGTGCTGCCGCCGTCTTCAGATTCCTCTGCCTCTGTGAGGCAGGGGATGCCGTACAGATCCCGCAGATCCCGGCGGAACTGGTCCGGGTCCCAGGCAGGCGCTTCCAGTAGGACAAAGGCCAGGAAGGCGCCGCCCTCCGGCCGGGTCAGGGCGGGCTGCCGGTCCTCGCTGCAAAGGGAGAAATCCCTGTTGAACAGGACCATCTGCTGGTCCTGCCCCCGGATGTAACACAGGCGCATCGTCCGGTCCGGATGGACCGCGAACCATTCCAGGGACAGCCCCTCCGTGCCCAGCCCCGCCTGGGCGGCCAGGAAGGTTCGGCCCCGGCGGTCCAGCTCCGGCAGCCGGCGCACAAACTCACGGACCCAGGAGAGGGGAAACTTGGACAGTGCCGCCTCGTTCAGAAAGAACCGGCCGGTGAGGCTGCCGCCCTGATAGGGGAGCTGGAAGGTGCAGTAGGGGGCGTCCGCCTCCCACTCCATGGGGGAGAGGGCGGCCTTGATGGCAGCGAGGTTCTCCGGATCGCAGCAGATCCCGGCGATGGACAGCCGCTTTTCCGCCTCGTTTTCGTCTCCGCCGGCCTGCAGAACCGCGTCGCACTCCGGGTCGATCCAGTGGAACTCCATCTCCTCTAGAGTCCGGCCCTCCTGGATCTCCCGGCGGAGAGTGGTGAACTCATAGTCCCCGGGCACCAGCTCCAGGCCCCGGCGCACCGCCTCCAGGGCGCCGTCCCGGTCTCCGAAGTGGGCCCGGAGCTTGGCGGTCTCCAGCCAGCCCCAGGGATACTCCGGGTCCAGGGACACGCCGGTCTCCGCATAATGCCGGGCCTCTTCCAAGCGGCCGCAGTACATCAGGGCGCAGGCGTAGCGATAGTACCAGATCCCGCTCCCGGCCGCCTCCGCCGCCGGTTCCGAGGCGGGCATCCACTGGGCAGCTTTATAATAGTAGTCATAGTCGTCGATGTTGTTGCAGGCATAGGCGTACCACAGGGCAAGATCCAGATCGCCCCGGGCCTGCTCCTCCGTGAACTCTCCCTGACGCACACCGTCCCGGACCCGCTGGTCTAGGTAGTCCAGCATTTTGTAAAAGTAGCCGGAGACGTCTCCGCACAGTTCCTCCAGCGCCGCTACGTCCTCCGCCGTCAGGACCGGCGGAACCTTTTCGCCGGGAACCGTTCCACCCGGAGATGATTTCTGCTTTTCAGTGTCCATCCATGTGCTCCTTTCTGATCTGCCGCGTTTTTATATAAACTGAAAATGGGATTTTGGTCATTATAGCAGACAGACAGGCGCGGCGCAACAACAAATGGGGGGCTGCTGGGGAACTCGGACAAATTCGGACAAAACCGGGAATTTTACACGGCTTTTGGGAAAAAATACTTGCATTGCACACTGGATTGTGATACTATATTTCAGCATTCCGCACGGTGCGTCGACTTTCTGTCTGTGCCCGGGGCCCAAAACGGCCGGGTTGGCAGGGGGGATGAAACCGCCGGAGGACCAACTAAATTGAAATTGGAGGAACACACAACTATGGCAAATTCTAGCGTCGTATCCATGAAGGCCCTGCTGGAGGCGGGCGTCCACTTCGGTCACCAGACCCGCCGTTGGAACCCCAAGATGGCTCCCTATATCTACACGGAGCGCAACGGCATCTATATCGTGGACCTGCAGAAGACCGTCCGCAAGCTGGAGGAGGCATACAGCTTCGTCCGTCAGCTGTCTGAGAGCGGCCAGTCCCTGCTGTTCGTGGGCACCAAGAAGCAGGCGCAGGAGGCCATCCGCGAGGAGGCCACCCGTTGCGGCCAGTTCTATGTGAATGCCCGGTGGCTGGGCGGCATGATGACCAACTTCAAGACCATGCGCACCCGTGTGGACCGGCTGAACCAGCTGAAGACCATGCAGGAGGACGGCACCTTCGACATGCTGCCCAAGAAGGAAGTCATGAAGCACCTGGGCGAGATCGCCAAGCTGGAGAAGTACCTGGGCGGCGTGAAGGAAATGAAGAAGCTGCCCGGCGCCCTGTTCATCGTGGACACCCGCAAGGAGCGCAACGCCATCGCCGAGGCCCACAAGCTGGGCATCCCCGTGGTGGCCATCGCCGATACCAACTGCGACCCCGATGAGATCGATTATGTGATCCCCGGCAACGACGACGCCATCCGCGCCATCAAGCTGATCTCCTCCATCATGGCCAACGCCGTGCTGGAGGGCAAGCAGGGTGAGCAGACCGCTGAGGCCGCCTCTGAAGAGGCTGCTGCCGACGCTGAGTAATCTGCGCCCGCATTTGCGCGTATATACCAAAACTGTTTGGAGGAATTCAAAATGGCTTTTACCGCAGCTGATGTAAAGAACCTGCGCGAGATGACCGGCGTGGGCATGATGGATTGCAAGAAGGCGCTGACCGCCTCCGACGGCGATATGGACAAGGCCGTGGAGTGGCTGCGCGAGAAGGGCATGGCCGCCTCCGCCAAGAAGGCCGGCCGCATTGCCGCCGAGGGTATGGCCTATGCCGCCGTCATCGACGGTGTGGGCGTGGTGGTCGAGGTCAACGCCGAGACCGACTTCGTGGGCAAGAACGAGAAGTTCGTGGACTTCGTCAAGGGCGTGGCCGCCACTGTGGCCAAGGAGGCTCCCGCCGACCTGGACGCGCTGATGGAGTGCAAGTACGTCGGCACCGACCTGACCGTCACCCAGCAGCAGCAGGAGATGGTGCTGGTGATCGGCGAGAACATCAAGGTCCGCCGCTTCGCCCGCTTCGCCGAGAACGTCTCCGTGCCCTATGTGCACGCCGGCGGCAAGATCGGTGTGCTGGTGAACCTGGAGTCCGACCTGCCCGCTGAGAAGGTGGAGGAGATCGGCAAGGACGTGGCCATGCAGATCGCCGCTCTGAACCCCCGCTTCTGGGACAAGTCTCAGGTGGGCCAGGATGTCCTGGACGAGGAGAAGAAGATCATGATGGTCCAGATGGAGAACGATCCCAAGATGGCCTCCAAGCCCGAGGCCGTGCGGGAGAAGATCGTCATGGGCAAGCTGAACAAGTTCTACTCCGAGAACTGCCTGCTGCAGCAGGAGTTCGTGAAGGACAACTCCATGAGCGTGGAGCAGTATATCGCCTCCGCCGCCAAGGCCGCAGGCGGAAAGGTGACCTTCAAGGACGCCATCCGCTTTGAGAAGGGCGAGGGCATCGAGAAGAAGCAGGAGAACTTCGCTGAGGAGATCGCCTCCATGGTGAAGGGCTGATTATTAAGCCAGCTGAATCAGGAGCGGGTGCGAAAGCACCCGCTCCGCTTGTTTCCGCCTGAAAGCCCTTTGAATTCCGGTGATTTTCCTTGTATTGCGGGGGGAAAACTGGTATAATACTCCTATCTTTTGGGTTATCATCACAGGGAGACGAATATGCTGCACTATTTACAGGGATTGCTTTCCGCGCTGGACCTGACTTCACTGCTGGACGCGGTGTTGCGGGTGGCCGCGATTTTTCTCTGCCTGACAGTCCACGAGACTTGCCACGGTCTGGCGGCCCTGGCTCTTGGGGACCCCACGGCCAAGTCCATGCACCGCCTGAGTCTGAATCCTCTGCGGCACATCGACTGGATCGGCCTGCTGGTGATGTTCGTGGCAGGATTCGGCTGGGCCAAGCCGGTGCCGGTGGACCCCCGGTACTTCCGAAAGCCCAAGCAGGGCATGGCATTGACCGCCCTGGCGGGACCCGTCTCCAACTTTGTGCTGGCGGTTTTGGCAATGCTTATCAGTAAGGTGATTTACCTTTACGCCCCTTATTCTGCGGCGATGGACGTGGTGTTCAGCTTCTGCCTGTACACGCTGGCGCCTCTGTCCATCGGTCTGGGGTTGTTCAATTTGATTCCCATCCCGCCGCTGGATGGGTCCAAGGTGCTGGCGGCGTTTCTGCCGGACCGGCAGTACATCACGCTGATGCGGTATGAGCGGTACGGCATTGTCGTGCTGTTGGTGTTGTCCTTTGTGGGCATCGGCAGCAGTTTGATCTCCCGGGGCATCCTGGGCATTTACAGTGCCCTGTTGTCCCTGATTTTTGGTTGAGGTGAACGGTTTGCAAAACCCCGTATTCAAGCTGGAAAAGGTGGTCCGCAGCAAATCCGAGGAAGAGATGCAGGACTTTGAGGGCCCTCTGGACCTGATTCTATATCTGCTGGGCAAGAACAAAATGGAGATCCAGGACATCTCCATCTCCCTGATCTGCGACCAGTACATGGCGTGGCTGGCCCGGCGGCAGGAGATGGATCTGGAGGTGGCCAGCGAGTTCGTCACCATGGCCTCCCAACTGGTGTACATCAAGACCCGGATGCTTCTCTCCATTGAAGATGAGGAGGCCCAGAGCGAGATGGATGCCCTGATCGCCTCTCTGGAGGAACGGAAGCGCAACGAGAACTACGCCAAGGTGAAGTCCATGGCCGCCCGGCTGGAGCCCATGGGAGAATTCGGACGGAATATCCTCACCCGTCCGTCGGAGCCGGTGAAGCGGGGAAAGATCTACGAGTACGACCAGACACCGGCGGACCTGGTCCTGGCCATGGCCGAGATCCAGGGCCGGGCGGAGCGGTCCCTGCCGCCGCCCCGCTCCGCTTTCCAGAGCATCGTCCAGCACGAGCCCTATCCCGTGGAGAGCAAGGCCCGGGAGATTCTGAGCCGGCTAAGGACTCACGGCGTCACTCGGTTTCTGCTGCTGTTTCGGGGCAGCCGCAGCCGCAGCGAGGTGGTGGCCACCTTTCTGGCGGTGCTGGAGCTGTGCCGGGCCCGCATCCTGCATCTGGCAGGGAGTGAGACGGACTGCACTGTCCGGCAGGAGCGGGAGTTGCCCCAGGATCTGAAACTGTGAGAGAGGACCGTTCCAAGATGGAGATGAAAGAGATCGAATCGGCAGTGGAGGGTATCCTGTTTGCCTCTGGGGAGCCGGTGCAGACCGACCGGATCTGCGTGGCCCTGGAGATGGACCGCCCCACGGTGGAGCAGGTGCTCCAGAAGCTGATGGACTACTATGCCTACGAGCGCCGGGGCATCCGGCTGCTGCGCATGGAGGATACCTGGCAGCTGTGTTCCGCGCCGGACTACGCGGATGTGATCCGAAAAGCCTTTGAGATCCGCAAGCCCGCCAAGCTCAGCCAGCCGGCGCTGGAGGTGCTGACCATCATCGCCTACTACCAGCCCACCACCCGGGCCTATGTGGATCAGATCCGGGGTGTGGACAGCGCCTATACCATCGGCCTGCTGCTGGACCGGAAGCTCATCGAGGAGTGCGGCCGCCTGCAGGTACCCGGAAGGCCCCGCCTGTACCGGACCACCAAACAGTTTCTCCGGGCCTTCCATCTGACCAGCCTGGATGACCTGCCGGAGCTGCCGGACCTTGGCGGCGAGGGACAGATGCGGATCGGCGAGGACGGACAGATCATGGACCCGGCGGACACGGCAGAGATCACCGGAGCCGACACGCCGGAGACGGCCGGCGCCATGGAGGAAGAGGCGCCTTGAGAATCCGCTCCGCCAGAGCGGTCAGGGGGGTGATGGACGTTGCTGGGACTTTGGATCACGTTGGCGGTGCTGCTGGCACTTGCGATTTTTCTGTGGCGGCTGCGGCTGGGACTGTATGTGGTCTTCGGCAGGGGGCAGGCCGCGGCGGATTTGACGATTGGTCCCTTCCGGGTCCGGCTGGTACCGTCCAAAGAGACAAAAAAAACGCCGCAGGAAACCAAAAAAACGGGAAAGCCTAAAAAGGAGCCGAAGGACCTGGCAGAGGCGGCAAAAAAAATCCCGAAGCCCAAACTGGAAGATCTTCAGGACGCCGCAAGGACGCTGTGGCCCGCCGCCAAAAAGGCTCTGCGCCGCACCCGGCGGGGTATCCGCGTAGACCCGCTGCGCCTGTCCGCCACCCTGGGCGGGGCGGAGGACCCGGCGGCAGCCGCAGAGTTGTACGGTGGACTCCACGCCCTGGTCTGGACCGGGATGCCGGCTCTGGAGAAGCTGGTGGTGATCCGGGATCCCGGGATTCATCTCGGAATTGATTTTGACGCGCAGGAGACCCGGGCGGAAGGAGAGCTTGGCATCTCCATCCGGCTGGGGACGCTGATCGCCGTAGGAACGCAGCTGGCGGTCCCGGCCATCGGCTGGCTCCGGCGGTTCATGAAGCGGCGGCGGATGCCGCCCGCATCCAAAGCAGCAGACAACAAGGCGGCAGAACACCCCGCCGCGTGACGAGAAAGGATGGCATCCATGGACGAGACAATGGACAAGAAGAGACCCCTCAGCGATTTGATGCGTTCCACGATGGACAAGATCCGGGAGATGGCGGACACCAACACCATCGTGGGGCAGCCCATCACCACGCCTGACGGCGTGACTCTGATCCCCATTTCCCGGGTCAGTATGGGCTTCGGCTGCGGCGGCGCCGACTACGGTAAGACCCAGCCCAAGGACTTCGGCGGCGGCAGCGGCGCAGGCGTGAAGATCGAGCCTGTGGCGTTCCTGGTGATCCGGGAGGGAACGACCCGGGTGCTGCCGGTGGCGATGCCGCCCATGACCACGCTGGACCGGGTGGTGGAGATGATGCCGGATCTGGTGGACAAAGTGGAAAAATATTTCGACAAGAAGGAAGAAAAAGAACCCGTCTGAACGGGGTATACTACCATCACCAAACAAATGAGGTGATGGCATTTGCAAACCCTGCTCCGGCGGCTTGCCGCTTTGGGGATCGCTCTGGCGGCCCTGTTCACTCTTTTTCCTTGTCAGACGCACGCGGTCAGTACGTCTGCCTCCTCCGCCATTTTGATGGACGTGGACAGCGGCCGGGTGTTGTATGAGCAGAACGCCGACGCGAAAATGCTGATCGCCAGCACTACCAAGATTCTGACGGCCCTGGTGGCTATCCGGGAGGGAGACCTGAACGATGTGGTCACGGTCTCCCGGGAGGCGGCGTATACAGAGGGCTCCTCCATGTATCTGAAGGTGGGGGAGAAGCTGACGCTGGAGACACTGCTGTATGGACTGCTGCTCTGCTCCGGCAACGATGCGGCCGTGGCCATTGCCGAGCACATCAGCGGCAGCCAGGAGGACTTTGCAAAGCTCATGAATGCAACGGCCCGGGAGATCGGCATGGAGCACTCCTCCTTCGCCAACCCCAACGGGCTGGACCATGAGGACCATTACTCCACGGCCCGGGACATGGCGCGTCTTGCCTGCGCGGCGGTGGAAAATGAGACTCTGGTACGGATGGCCTCCACCCGCAGCGTCACCATTGGCGGGCGGACCATGACCAACCACAACAAGCTGTTGAACCAGATAGAGGGGTGTATCGGCCTGAAGACCGGCTATACCATGGCGGCAGGCCGGACGCTGGTGAGCTGTGTGGAGCGAAACGGCCAGCGGCTGGTGGCGGTGACTCTCCAGGACGGCAACGACTGGGCGGACCACGCGGCGCTGTATGACTACGGTTTTTCCACCTATCCCGCCAAGCTGGGGGCCTCTCTGGGCCAGACAATCCAGCGGGTCCAGGTGGAAAACGGCATGAGCGCCACGGTGCCCCTGGTGGCGGCGGACAGCTTCGCCTGGCCGCTGGCGGAGGGGGAGTCCCTGGAGCTGGACGTGGAGCTGGCCGGATCTCTGCGGGCCCCCATCCGGGCCGGCCGGCGGGCCGGGGAGGCGGTTTTCTCGGTCAATGGAAAAGAGGTGGGCCGGGTGGCGCTGCTGTATGGCGCCGACGTGGCGCCCCGGATGGAGAGCGCCCTGAGCATTCTGAAGCAGGGGTTGCCGGGATAGAGAGAGGACAACATGGAAGAACGACTGCAGAAGCTGCTGTCCGCCGCGGGGGTTTGCTCCCGGCGGACGGCAGAGACATATTTGATCGCCGGAAGGGTGACGGTGAACGGCCAGACCGCCCATCTGGGCCAGCGTGCAGACCCGGATCGGGACGAGATCCTGGTGGACGGCCATCCCCTGGCGCCCCGGGCGGAGGCCGTGTACATCCTGCTGAACAAGCCGCGGGGCTATGTCTCTACCCTCTCGGACGAGCGGGGGCGGCGGACAGTGGCGGAGCTGGTAGCGGACTGCGGGAGCCGGGTTTATCCCGTGGGACGGCTGGACCTGGATTCCGAGGGCCTGCTGCTGCTGACCAACGACGGTGCCTGGGCCCAGCACCTGCTGCATCCAAAGCACGAGGTGGAAAAGACGTATCACGTCTCCGTATTCGGACCGGTGGCCGGCGCGGCGGCCCGGCTGGCAGCCGTCACCGACCTGGAGGGGGAGCCCATCCGCCCCGCCCGGGTGGAGGTGCTGCGGGAAACTCCCGGAACCGCGGTGCTAGCAGTGACCATTCATGAGGGGAAGAACCGGCAGGTCCGCCGGATGTGTGCCCAGTGCGGCCTGACGGTGAAGCGGCTGCGCCGGGTCCGGGAGGGAGCTCTGGAGCTGGGCGATCTGCCGCCGGGAAAGTGGCGGTATTTGACACAGGACGAGGCAGGGGCGCTGGGAGTCACCCCCTGACTGAAAAGCGGAAGGCGCCGCCCTGAATGGGGCGGCGTCTTTTCCATTCCGGCGGCGAGACGGAAAAATCCCGCAAAGCGGTTTGAATTTTGAAAAAACTGTGCTACAATAGACCGCGGAACGTCCGGCGGGCCAGCGGAGCTGCCGGGCAAGATCAAGAACGGCCCCCTGCAGGCGGCCGACGGAGGAAACAGCAGTGGCTAAGAGCATCCTACATACCATTGAGCGCAATATGCCCACCTTTTCCAAGGGACAGAAGCGGATTGCCGACTACATCCTGCAGAATTACGACAAGGCCGCCTTCATGACTGCCAGCAAGCTGGGGAAGCTCTCCGGCGTCAGCGAGTCCACAGTGGTACGCTTCGCATCGGAGCTGGGGTACGACGGCTATCCCAGTATGCAGCGGGCACTGCAGGAGATGATCCGCAGCCGCCTCACTTCCACCCAGCGCATCCAGGCGGCGGACAATCTGTTCGGCGGACAGGATGTGCTGTCCGCCGTGATCCAGTCCGATATGGACAAGCTGCGGATGGTGGCGGAAGAGGCGGACAGGACCGAGTTCAACAAGGTGGTGGACCTGATCCTGGGCGCCGGGCACCTGTACATCCTGGGGGTGCGGACCTCCTCCTTTGTGGCGGGGTATCTGAACTTCTACCTGCACCTGCTGTCCGAGAACGTGACGCTGGTGCAGTCCAACGCCGCAGGGGAGATCTTCGAGCAGCTGCTGCGGATCGGCCCCGGGGATGTGATGATCGCCATCAGCTTCCCTCGGTACTCCAAGGTCACTATGAACACAGTGAAGTTTGCCCAGGACCGGGGGGCTACCATCGTGGCTATTACAGACAATGAGCTGTCCCCCGTCTACCAGATGGCGGAGGCTGCTCTGCTGGCTCCCAGTGAGATGATCTCCTTTGTGGACTCCATGGTGGCGCCTCTGTCCCTCATCAACGCGCTGCTGATCGCCGTGGGCTCCCGGATGCGGTCGGACGTGTCCCGCACCTTTGCGGAGCTGGAGGACATCTGGAACGCCTACGGCGTGTTCGGGAAGATGGACGATGAGTAAGGGGCTGGTAGTGATCGGCGGGGGAGCCGCCGGGATGATGGCCGCTGTCTCCGCGGCGGAGCGGGGCGCACAGGTGACGCTGCTGGAGCCCAATGAGCGGCTGGGAAAGAAGCTGAACATCACCGGCAAGGGCCGGTGCAACGTCACCAACAACGCCGATGTACAGACCTTGCTGGCCAACGTGCCCCGGAACGGCAAGTTTTTGTACAGCGCCTTTTCCCGGTTCGACGGCCGGGACACCATGGCGTTCTTTGCGTCCATCGGCGTGCCGCTGAAGACCGAGCGGGGGAATCGGGTGTTTCCCGTCAGTGACCGGGCCTTTGACGTCAGCGCCGCTTTGGAGCGGCGGCTGAAGGCGCTGAAGGTCTCTCTGGTCCGGGACCGGGCGACGGAGCTGGAGATCACCTCCGGCGCCGTCACAGGTGTCCGGGGAGAGCGGGGGACATACCCTGCCGGGGCGGTAGTCCTTGCCACCGGCGGCGTCAGTTACCCCGCCACCGGCTCCACAGGAGAGGGGCACCGAATGGCCCGGGAAGCGGGGCATACGGTGACGGACCTTCAGGGCTCTTTGGTGCCGCTGCGGGATTACGGCCTGGGCCGGGAGCTCCAGGGCCTGAGCCTGCGGAATGTGGGGCTGGCGGTGTTCGAGGACCGGAAGAAGATCTACACGGACTTCGGGGAGATGCTGTTCACCCACTTCGGTGTCAGCGGGCCCCTGGTGCTATCGGCCTCCGCCCACATGCGGCACTTCGGCAAAAAGACCTATCGGCTGGAGATTGACTTGAAGCCTGCTCTGGATGAGCAGGCCTTGGACAAGCGGCTGCTGCGGGACTTTGAGAAGTACGCCAACCACGACTTCTGCAACGCGCTGGACGATCTGCTGCCCCAGAAGCTGATTCCGGTGGCAGTGGAGCGGTCGGGCATCCCGCCCCATCAAAAGGTCCATGACCTGACGCGAGAGCAGCGGCGGGAACTGGTCCAGAGCCTCAAGCATTTTTCTGTGGAGATTGCCGGCCCCTGCCCGGTGACGGACGCCATCGTTACTTCCGGTGGCATAAAGATCAGTGAAATTGACCCAAAGACAATGGAATCAAAACTTGTAAAGGGATTATACTTTTCGGGAGAAATCATGGATGTGGACGCCTATACCGGCGGATTCAACCTGCAGATCGCCTGGGCCACAGGCCGGGCGGCGGGACAGGCTGCGGCGGAGGCGCTGAGACAAGGGGAAGAGAACGCATGAGTGAGAACATTCGCGTGGCCATCGACGGGCCCTCCGGCGCGGGGAAGAGCACCCTGGCCAGGAGCGTGGCCGCCAGACTGAACTTTTTATACGTGGACACAGGTGCCATCTACCGCACCATCGGCTATGCCGTGTGGCGGAAGGGGATCGATCCCCGGGACCGCTCCGCCGTGGTGGCGGTGCTGCCGGACCTGGAGATTTGCCTGACCTATGGGACGGACGGCCTGCAGCACATGGAGCTGAATGGAATGGATGTGACGGCGGAGATCCGCCTGCCGGAGGTGTCCCGCTACGCCTCTCTGGTATCCGCCTATCCGGAGGTTCGGGCGTACCTGCTGGAGATGCAGCGCCAGCTGGCCCGGGAGAACAGCCTGGTGATGGACGGCCGGGATATCGGCACGGTGGTGCTGCCGGATGCGGAGGTGAAGGTGTTTCTCACTGCTTCCGCAGAGGAGCGGGCCCGCCGCCGGATGCTGGAGCTGGAGGAGCGGGGGACGCCGGAGCCTTATGCGGCTATCCTCCGCGCCATTCAGGAACGGGACTGGAACGATACCCACCGTGACGCCGCACCCCTGCGTCAGGCGGAGGACGCGGTGCTGCTGGACACCACGGCTCTGGATTTTTTCCAGAGCGAGGACGCGCTGCTGCACATTATCCGGGAGAGGACGGGACTATGAGCGAAAAGAGGCCGCTGAATGGATTTTTCGTATGCATCTACTATCTGGTAAACTTGGTGGCGGGGATTCTTCACCCGGTCACCATCATCGGGCGGGAGAACCTGCCGGAGCACGGCGCCCTGCTGTGTCCCAACCACAACAGCAACTGGGACCCGGTGCTGGTGGCGCTGAAGGTTCCGGTGAACTACCGGCTCCACATCATGGCCAAGAAGGAGCTGTTCTGCAACAAGGTCTTTGACTGGGTACTGCGGAAGCTGGGCGCCTTCCCTGTTGACCGGGGCGAGGGGGACATCGAGGCGGTGAAAACCGCCCTGAAGGCTATCAAGAGCGGGGACAACCTGCTGATATTCCCGGAGGGAACCCGGGTGGAACACGAGGGGGCCCTGCCCGCCAAGGGTGGTGTGGCCGTCATCGGCATCCGTTCCGGGGCGCAGTTCGTGCCGGTGTACGTGGAGGGGAACAAACGCCTCTTTCGCCGGACCCGCATCATCTTCGGCCAGGCATACCGGCCGGAGGCCACCAGCCGTCGGCCTTCACCGGAGGAGGTCCAGGCCATCGCCGACGAGGTGCTCCGCCGCTCCTACGCCCTGGGGAAGGAGGCGCGATGAAGGTCCTTTTGGCCAAGAGCGCCGGATTCTGCTACGGCGTGAAGCGGGCGGTGGAGTTGGCGGCAAAGACCGGGGAGGAGACCGGCGGATGCTGGATGCTGGGAGACCTGATCCACAACTCCCACGTGGTGGAGGATCTGGCCCGCCGGGGTGTCCGGAAGACCGAGGACCCGGCTGGCCTGGCGGCGGGGGACACGGTGGTGATCCGATCCCATGGAGAATTGAAATCCGTGCTGGACGATCTGGAGGCCCGGGGCGTCCGGTGCGTCAATGCCACCTGTCCCAATGTGATCCGCATCCAGCGCCTAGTGGCCCAGGCGGAGGCGGAGGGCCGTCGTCCGGTGATCATCGGCGAACCCCTGCACCCGGAGGTGATGGGGGTGGCCAGCTGGTGCCGCCAGCCCCTGGTGTTCGACGGGCCGGAGGCCGTGGAGGCTTGGCTGGACGGGGATGAGAAAAGTCGGGAAATCCCTGTTACCGTAGTAGCGCAGACCACCTGCATCCGAAAACTTTTTGAAACTTCTTGGAAAATCATAAAAAAACAGTGTACAAACGTAAAAATCTTTGATACAATATGTAATGCTACGCATGAACGTCAGTCTGAGGCGGCAGAAATCGCCGGCAAAGCAGACGTGATGGTCGTGGTGGGAGACCGTAAAAGCGCCAACACCAAACATCTGACGGAAATTTGCCTGAGGAGATGCCCCCGCGTGGTCCAGATTGAACGCGCGGACGAGCTCTCGCCGGATTTTTTCAATGGTTGTACTGTTGCGGGCCTTACGGCTGGTGCCTCCACGCCTGCGGGCATCATTAAGGAGGTATATGCAACGATGAGCGAAGAAATCAAGGCGGCCGAGGGCAAAGAGGAGTCCTTCGAGGAATTACTGAATCAGTCTTTTAAAACTTTAAATAACGGTGACCGGGTCACCGGCATCGTTACCGCCATCACCCCCACCGAAGTGCAGGTGGACGTGGGCGCCAAGCAGGCGGCCTACATCAAGCTCAGCGAGCTGAGCGACGACCCCAATGTCAAGGCGGAGGACATCATCCACGTGGGCGACCAGATCGAGACCTATGTGGTCCGCGTCAACGACGTGGAGGGCTACGCAGAGCTGTCCAAGAAGCGTCTGGACGCTGCCAAGGTCTGGGAGAACATCGAGCAGGCCGTGGAGGAGAAGACCGTTCTGGAGGGCACTGTCACCGAGGAGAACAAGGGCGGCATCGTGGTGTCCGTCAAGGGTGTGCGGGTATTCGTCCCCGCCTCTCAGAGCGGTCAGCCCCGCGGCGCCGATCTGTCTGCCATGGTGAAGCAGAAGGTCCAGCTGCGGATCACCGAGGTCAACCGCGCCCGCCGGCGCGTGGTGGGCTCCATCCGCTCCGTCACTGAGGAGGCCCGGAAGGCCGCCCAAGCGGAGGTGTGGGCCAACATCGAAGTGGGCAAGCACTACACCGGCACCGTCAAGTCCATGACCAGCTACGGTGTGTTCGTGGACATCGGCGGCGTGGACGGCATGGTACATATCTCCGAGCTCAGCTGGAGCCGGATCAAGACCCCCGCCGAGGTCTGCAAGGTGGGCGATACCATGGACGTGTACGTCATCTCCTTCGATCCCGAGAAGAAGAAGATCTCCCTGGGCGTGAAGGATCACAGCATCGATCCCTGGCAGGTGTTCATGGACAAGTACCAGGTGGGCGACGTGGCCTCTGTCCGCATCGTCAAGCTGATGACCTTCGGCGCCTTTGCCGAGGTCGTGCCCGGCGTGGACGGCCTGATCCATATTTCCCAGATTGCTGACCGGCGCATCGACAAGCCTGAGGATGTCCTCTCCGAGGGCCAGATTGTGGACGCCAAGATCACGGCCATCGACGAGGAGAAGCAGAAGATCTCCCTGTCCATCCGCGCCCTGCTGACTCCCGCGGCTGATGAGGCTGAGGAGGAAGAAGCTCCTGTGGAGGAGTAATCCGCACGGATTTCCAGACCTAAAAAAGACAGGCTCCGGTGAGGGGCCTGCCTTTTTTTGAAAATTTTGTGATTTTTTTCACGGTATGGATTGCTTTTCAAGGGCTGGTATGTTATACTCTTGACAATCAATGTAAGACAACACCGATGACATCATACAACAAACGGGAATTACAGGAGGAAGATCAACATGAGCTACCAGGAAGTGTACAAACAGAAGCTGACAACGGCCGACGAGGCGGTCAAGGCCGTCAAGTCCGGCGACTGGGTGGATTACGGCTGGAGCGTCTGCTCGGCGGATGCCTTGGATAAGGCGCTGGCCCGGCGGATGGGCGAGCTGACCGACGTGAAGATCCGGGGCGGTATCCTGACCCACAAGCCCGCCATTTTCGATGTGCCCAATGCGGCGGAGCATTTCTGCTGGAACTCCTGGCACATGGGCGGCATCGAGCGCAAGGCCGTGAGCGAGGGCTTCTCCTATTACATCCCCCTGCGGTATTCTGAGCTGCCGGGGTATTACCGCAACTGCATCAAGAGCCTGGACGTGGCCATGTTCCAGGTGGCCCCCATGGACGAGCACGGCTGGTTCAATTTCGGTCCCGGCGGCTCCCACCTGAAGGCTGTGTGCGAGTGCGCAAAGACCGTCATCGTGGAGGTCAACAAGAACATGCCCGTGTGCTTGGGCGGGTTTGAGAACTGCATCCACATCGACGACGTGGACATGATCGTGGAGGGAGAGAACCCTGCTTTGGATGAGCTGGGCGGCGGCGGAGCCGCCAGTGAGGTGGACATGGCGGTGGCCAAACTGGTGGTGCCGGAGATCTGTGACGGTGCCTGCCTGCAGTTGGGCATCGGCTCTATGCCCAACGCCATCGGCAAGATGATCGCCGAGAGCGACTTGAAGGATTTGGGCGTGCACACCGAGATGTACGTGGACGCCTTCGTGGACATGTCCATAGCCGGTCGCATCACGGGCCTGCGCAAGCCCTTTGACCGGGGCCGGCAGACCTATGCCTTCGCGGCGGGCACACAGAAGCTGTATGACTTCATCGACAACAACCCTGAGTGCATGGCTGCTCCCGTCAGCTATGTGAACGACATTGCCCGGGTGTCTCAGATCGACAACTTCATCTCCATCAACGGCGCCGTGGATATCGACCTGTACGGCCAGGTGTCCTCTGAGTCCTCTGGAATTCACCATATCTCCGGTGCCGGCGGCCAGCAGGACTTCGTCATGGGCGCGTACCTGTCCAAGGGTGGCAAGAGCTTCATCTGCTGCTCCTCCTCCTACATGGACAAAAAAAGCGGCCAGCTGAAGTCCCGTATCCGGCCCACGCTGCTGGAGGGGTCCGTGGTCACCGCCACCCGCACCAACCTCCACTATGTAGTGACGGAGTACGGCAAGTTCAACGCCAAGGGCAAGTCCACTTGGGAGCGGGCCGAGGGCCTGATTGCCATCGCCCATCCTCAGTTCCGCGAGGAGCTGATCGCCGAGGCGGAGAAGATGCACATCTGGCGCCGTTCCAACAAGAGATAACAAAATCCTCCGGAGCCGGGCGGCATATCTGCCGTCCGGCTCTTTTGTACAGGGGGGACCTGTGTCTGGAGGAGCTGATGCCCTTGCCGCGGGTGGATGATTCTCTGCGGAAAGTGTAAGGCACTGGAAAAGATAGTAAAAAAATTTCAAAATAAGCTTGTAAAGCTGCTGAAAAGCCGGTATAATGAAATTTATGAAAACAGAAAAGTGGAAATAGAGAGAGCGGGTTCCAGTCACCGCCCGGCGGAAATGGGAAGGAGTTTACCATGTTCAGCGTTGGGGATCTGGTCGTTCATCCAATGCATGGGGCCGGCGTGATCGACGCCATCGTTCAGGAAAAGGTCGCGGGGAGTACACAGGACTACTATGTGTTCAAAATGCCGGTGGGTGGACTGCTGTTGAAGATCCCCACCGCCAACAGCCAGACGATTGGAGTCCGCTCGGTCATCCAGCGGCCGGAGGCGGAAGCCCTGATTGCCGCTATTCCGTCTTTGGCGGTGGAGGAGAGCAGCAACTGGAACAAGCGGTACCGGGAAAATCTGCTGCGGATGAAGAGCGGGGATCTGTACGAGGTGGCACGTGTGATTAAGGGGCTGATGTTCCGGGAACGGAAGCGGGGCCTCTCCAATGGGGAGCGGAAGATGCTTCATACGGCCCGCCAGATCCTGCTGTCGGAGCTGGTGCTGGCAGAGGACAGCGGCTATGAAGAGGTGGAGCGGCGTGTGGAGCAGGCCATGCTCCAGACACCGGAGATCCAGAGATAACGTGTTCGCGGACCATGTCCGCGAACATTCTGCTGTTTCAGGAGAAATTTCCAGGGAGGTCGGATCATGGCATTTTTCAAAAAATTCCGGGATGCCCAGCGCCCTTGCTGCGCCGCGCTGGTGGCGGCGGCAGGCAGTTCTTCCCGCATGGGCGGGGTGAACAAGCTGCTGCAGCCCCTGGACGGCATTCCTGTACTGGCCCGGACACTGACGGCCCTGCAGATGGCCCGGCGGATCGACGAGATCGTGGTAGCCGCCCGGGAGGAGGACTTTCTGGAGATCTCCCAGCTGTGCAGGACCTACGGCATCACCAAATGCACCAAGGTGATCCGGGGTGGGGAGAGCCGGGCCCACTCGGTGCTTCTGGCAGCACTGGAGGCCGGGGAGGGCATGGAGCTGCTGGCGGTGCAGGACGGCGCCCGCCCCTTGGTGACGCCGGAGCTCATCGACGATGTGGCGGAGCAGGCCGCCCGCTGCGGGGCGGCGGCCCCGGCGGTGGCGGTGAAGGACACCATCAAAGCCGTCCGGGACGACGGCACGGTGGCGGAGACGCTGGACCGGGCGGCCCTGCGGGCTGTGCAGACACCCCAGATCTTCGAGAATGCGCTGCTGAAAGCTGCGCTTCAGGCGGCTGTTGAGGGGGGCATTCCCATAACGGATGACTGCTCCGCCGTGGAGCGGCTGGGCAAGCGGGTCTATCTGGTGGAGGGGGACGAGGAAAACCTGAAGATCACCACTCCGGTAGACCTGATTTTGGCGGAGGCTATTCTGCAGGCCAGGGAGGATCGGATATGACGAATCTGCGGATCGGACATGGATATGACGTCCACCGGCTGACGGAGAGGCGGCGGCTGGTGCTGGGGGGCGTGGAGATCCCCTGGGACCGTGGGCTGCTGGGCCACTCCGACGCGGACGTGCTGACCCACGCGGTAATGGACGCCCTCTGCGGCGCCGCCAAGCTGGGGGACATCGGCAAGCTGTTCCCGGACAGCGATCCCCGCTACGCCGGTATTTCCAGCCTGGAGCTGCTGCGGCAGGTGGCAGCGCTGCTGCAGGAGAGAGGATGGGCCGTGGTGAACATCGACGCCACCCTCATCGCCCAGGCCCCCAAGGTGGGCCCCTACCGCCCGGAGATGGAGGCGAACCTCTCCGCAGCTCTTGGGACGGATGCGGACCGGGTGAATGTGAAGGCCACCACAGAGGAGCATCTGGGCTTTACTGGGGACAGCTCCGGCATGGCGGCCCATGCGGTGGCGCTGCTGGAACGGCTCCCCTGAAAAAAGGACGTGCCTCGGGCGCGTCCTTTTCGCACGTCCGCGCCTCCCGACCATAGAATGGGTAGAGAGGAGGAGTGTCTGTGGAGCACTATTTGATTATCGCCCGCTCGGTGACCTATGCCCAGCGGATGCAGCGGGCGCTGGCCCGGTCGGGGATCCGAAGCCGGATCTTCCGGGCCCCCCGGGACCTGACGGACCGGGGCTGCGCCTACGCCGTGCAGATCGCGGACTCCGACCTGACGGCTGCCCTGACGGCCCTTCACAGGGAATCTTTGGACCCTGTTCAGATATTCTTGACTCAGCGGGGGACGTTCCGGGAGGTGAGACCGTGATCTATTTTGACAGCGCGGCCACCACCTTCCAGAAGCCCCGGACTGTGGCGGACGCCATGCGGAACGCCATGGCCACCATGAGCTCTCCCGGCCGCGGCGGATACCCCGCCGCCATGCGTGCGGCGGAGGCTGCCTTCGACTGCCGGACAGAGCTGGCGGAGCTGTACCATCTGGAGAACCCGGAGCAGGTGGCCTTCACCATGAACGCCACCCACGGCCTGAACATTGCCATCAAGAGCCTGGTGCCCCCCGGCGGGAAAGCCGTGATCTCCGGATATGAGCACAACGCTGTCACCCGGCCCCTGGCGGCCCTGGGGGCCCAGGTGTCCGTGGCGGCGGCGCCCCTGTTTCAGCCTGCAGCGGTGACGGCGGCCTTTGACCGCCTGATCGTGCCCGGCACGGACGCGGTGATCTGCAACCACGTGTCCAACGTATTCGGCTTCGTCCAGCCGGTGGAGGCTATCGCCGCTATCTGCCGGGAGCGGGAGGTACCCTTCATCATCGACGCGTCCCAGTCCGCCGGGATGCTGACCCTGGACATGACGGCCCTGGGGGCGGCCTTCATCGCCATGCCGGGCCACAAGGGCCTGTACGGCCCCCAGGGAACCGGCGTACTGCTGTGCGGGAAGGACGTCCCCGTCCGCACACTGCTGGAGGGCGGCACCGGCAGCATCTCTATCCAGCAGGAGATGCCGGACTTCCTGCCGGATCGGCTGGAGGCGGGCACCCACAATATGCCCGGCATCGCAGGGCTGCTGGCGGGGGTCCGATTCGTCCGCCAGCTGGGGCCGGAGGCCATCTGCGCCGGAGAGCGGCAGCTGACCTTCCAGGCGGCGGAGGGCCTGAGGCGGCTCCCTGGACTGCAGGTGTTTGCCCTGCCAGACCTGGCGGCCCAGGCGGGGGTGCTTTCCATTGTCCCGGAGCGCATGGACGCAGAGGCATTGGGCGCGGCCCTGGCAGACCGGGGCATCGCCGTGCGGGCGGGCCTTCACTGCGCGCCCCTGGCCCACCGCACCGCCGGGACGCTGGACACCGGCACCGTCCGGCTGAGTTTTTCCCACTGGAACACGCGGGAGGAAGTATCCCGTTTCCTAGTGGCTATGGGGGAGATCCTGAGGTGACTTTCTGAACAGACCGTGAATTTTAGCTTGGTTTGCCTTGCATTCTACAGGCAGATTTTATATAATCTAGATATTCATGGCCTGAAAGGGATGATGACGTCCAATGGAATTTGTCACGCTCTCCACACTGCCCGGGATCATCGGCCGGTATCTGATGATGCTGAAGGTCACGGACATTTTGGATATAGCGATTATGGTGTTTGTGTTTTACAAGGCTCTGACGCTGATTCAGAGCACCCGGGCCGCCAGCCTGCTCAAGGGCGTGCTGGTGTTTCTGGCGGCGCTGATGCTGTCCATGGTCCTGAATATGAACAGCATCAACTTTATCATGAACCAGCTGGTGAGGTGGGGCGTGGTGGCGCTGATCGTCCTCTTCCAGCCCGAGATCCGACGCATCCTGGAGGAGGTGGGCAGCCGCCGCTTCATCGCCTTCTTCTCCCGGGCGGAGGCCGGCACCGCCGTGGAACAGGCCATCGACCAGACGGTGCTGGCCTGCACCGAGATGTCCCAGTCCCGCACCGGCGCCCTGATCGTGTTCGAGCGGGAAAACCTGCTGGACGACATGGTCCGCAGCGGCACGGTGCTGGATGCGGCGGTCTCCAGCGAATTGCTGAAAAACATCTTCTTTGTAAAGGCTCCCATGCATGACGGCGCCGTCATCGTCCGGAACGGGCGGGTGCTTGGCGCCGGATGCATGCTGCCTCTCAGCAAGAACGTGAACCTCTCCCGGGAGCTGGGGATGCGCCACCGGGCCGGTATCGGCATGAGCGAGAACGCCGACGCCGTGGTGGTCATCGTCTCCGAGGAGACCGGGTCCATCTCCGTGGCCATCGGGGGAATGCTCAAGCGGCACCTCAAGCCGGAGACGCTGGCCAATATCCTGCGGAACGAGTTGCTTCCGCAGGAGGCCGGGGAGGACAAGCCCAAGTTCAGCCTGATGAATCTGCTGCGGGCCGGAAGCACGGGAGGCGACAACCATGAAAAGTAATCCCAAGCAGAAGGCGGTGTATCTCGCCCTGTGCATCCTGGCGGCCATCGTGGTGTGGATCTTCGTGGACAACTTCGGAAACAACGGCGGTGCGGTGATGCATACCAAGTGGTTCCGGGATGTGCCCATCACCTACACTGGGGAGACGGTCCTTACAGAGCGGGGCTTCATGCTGCTGGACGAGGATACCGTCAGCACCGTGGATTTGGAGATGGAAGGGACTGCGTTTGACCTGGCTCTGCTGGACAAAGACTATATCCGGGTGACAGTGGATCTCTCCAACGTGAGCCGGACAGGGGTGCAGACGGTGACCTCGGTGATTTACGGCTATACGGAAGAGTATTTCCGGCAGAATATTACGGTGAGCGACCGGACGCCCTCCGTCATCACCATCAACGTGGCGGAGCTGTACCACAAGACGGTGGATGTCCGGTGCGAGATCTCCGGCAATGTGGCAGAGGGTTACTCCGCCGGAGAGCTGCAGGTCAGCCCCACGGAGATCGAGGTCCGGGGCGATCAGGAGGATGTGGATGCCGTCAGCTATGCCAAGGTGACCCTGGATCTGGGAGAGGACGCCACCTCCACGGTCACGGGAGAGCTGCCCATCCAGTTCTATGACGCAAACGACCAGCTGCTGGAGAACACCAGCCTCCAGACCACAGAGGAGACCATTCAGGTGACGCTGCCGGTATATGTCACCCGGGAGCTGCAGCTGACCATGAACTTCGTGGAGTCCGCCGGCGCCCGCATGTACAACGTGGACTGGGGGATCGAGCCGTCCACCATCTTGGTGTCCGGCCCGGCAGATGTGCTGAACAGCATGGACAGCATCGTTCTGGACGATTTCAATCTGGCGGAGCTGGGCAGCACCACCAATTACAGCTATGCCATTCCCATCCCGGAGGGATGCGAGAATCTCAGCGGCGTCACACGCGCCACGCTGCGCATCTCCTTCAAGGATATGCAGCGCACCACGGTGACGGCCACCAACTTCATTCTGGAGAACGCGCCGGAGGACCGGACCGTAGACCTGCTGACAGAGCAGCTGGCCGTGTCCATCTTCGGCACCAGCGGGGATGTGGGGGCCATTACCTCGGACAACATTCTGGTGACGGTGGACCTGGCGGACTTCGGCTCCGCCGTGGGCACCTACACTGTCCCCGCGGAGGTGACGGTGGTGGGGCACGACGTGGGCGTCTCCGGCGGGACGTATCAGGTGCGTGTCACCATTTCTGAACAGACATCCGATCAGCCGGCGGAGCCTGATACGCCCGCCGGGGAGATCCCAGATACAGGAGACGAGACAACATGACGCAGATCGCAACAGTTGAACGAATTTTAGATGCGGACCACGCGGAGATTTCCGTACCCCGGAAATCCGCCTGCGGACACGACTGCGAGGAGTGCGCCGGCTGCGGCGTCACCGGCGCGGCGGTCCACGCCCGGGCCAGCAACCCCATCGGCGCCCGGCCCGGACAGAAGGTGGTTGTGGAGAGCAGCACCAAGAATATGCTGCGGATCGTGGTACTGGTGTACCTGATCCCGGTGGTGCTGTTCCTGGCGGGGTATGTCATCATGTCCCTGTTGACGGACAGCGTGGCGGCGCAGTACGCGGTGGCTGCGGCCGGATTCGCGGCGGGCATCGTCTTTGCCATCTTCTATGACCGCAGGCTGCGGGCCAGGGGCGGCCTGACCTTCAACATCGTCCGGGTGTTCTGAGGCGGTGTTCGGCTATGTACGCCCCCCGCTGGAGATCCTGCCTCAGGAGGAGGCAGACCGGTTCCGGCGGGCATACTGCGGGCTGTGCCACATCTTGGGGGAGCGGTACGGCCCGGCGGCCCGGATGATCCTGAACTACGACTTCACCTATCTGGCCATCCTGCTGTCGGATCCGGAAGAAGCTGCACCCTGCCGGAGGCGGTGCGTGTCCAGCCCCGTCCGGCTCCGGGCGTACCAGCCCGCAACCGCGGCCCTGGAGCTGGCGGCGGATGAGAGCGTGATTCTGGCCTACTGGCAGCTGCGGGACGGCGTGGAGGACCACGGCCTCTGGAAGGGGTTGGGCTACCGGGTCTCCGCCGCCGCACTGCGGGGCGGCTATCGAAAGGCTGCCGCGGCCCGGCCGGAGTTTGACGGCCGGGTGCGGGAACAGCTGGCGGCTCTGAGCCGCTTGGAGGGGGAGTGTTGTCCCTCCATGGATCAGGCGGCAGATACCTTTGCCCAGCTGCTAGCGGCAGCGGCTGCCGGGGTGGAGGACCCGGTGCGGCGGCGGGTGCTGGAGCAGATGCTCTACCACCTGGGCCGGTGGGTGTATCTGATCGACGCGGCGGACGACCTGCAAAAAGACGCCGTCTCCGGGAATTATAATCCCGTGGCCCTGCGCTATGGCCTGCGGGACGGCAAATGGGACGAGGAGAGCCGCCGGGCCTTTGCCAGAACGCTGGACCACTCCATCCACATGATCGCCACGGCCTTTGAGCTGTGGGACTTCGGCGTCTGGCGCCCCCTGCTGGAGAGTACGGTGTACACCGGGCTTTTTGCCGTGGGCCGGGCCGTGCTGGAGGGCACCTTCCACAAAATGCCCCCCAGGGAACAGAGAAAGAAACACAAGAAGGCTGAGGAGACCACATGAACGATCCCTATCAGATACTGGGTGTGTCGGAGAACGCCTCCGACGAGGAGATCAAAAAAGCATATCGGGAGCTGGCCCGGAAGTACCACCCGGATAACTACCACGACAATCCGCTGGCGGATCTGGCGCAGGAGAAGATGAAAGAGATCAACGCCGCCTACGAGCAGATCACCAAGGAGCGGGCCTCCGGCAAGCGGGGGAGCGGCTCCGGCGGGGCCTCTTACGGCGCTTCCGGCTACGGCGGGTACGGCGGCTATCAGGGCTACGGCGGATATGGGGGCTCCCAGAGTTACAGCGGTCAGAGCTCCGTGCTCCAGCAGGCCCGCATCGCCATCAACACCGGCAACATCAGCCGGGCGGAGGCGCTGCTGGCCAATTACAGCGACCACAATGCGGAGTGGAACTTCCTGAAGGGGGCGGTCTGCTACCGCCGGGGCTGGCTGGACGAGGCGCTGCGGTACTACCGGACCGCCTGCCAGATGGACCCCACCAACGCCGAGTACCGGCAGGCGCTGGAGTATATGGAGGGCACGGACGACACGGCATACCGCCCCGGCGGCGGGAGTTTCGGCACCTTGTGCGGCGGAAATCCCTGTATGAGCCTGTGCTGTCTCTGGGCGCTCTGCAATGGCGGCGGCTATTGGTTCTGCTGCTGAGAGACCACAAGAGAGGAAGTAGGGATCACATGATTAAGAGCATGACCGGCTACGGCCGGGCAAGACAGGAGCTGCACAAGCGGGACATCACGGTGGAGGTCCGCTCCGTCAACAACCGGTATCTGGACTGCACCGTGAAGATGCCCCGGATGTATGCCTTTGCGGAGGACGCGGTGAAAAAGCACGTCCAGCAGGCGGTGTCCCGGGGAAAGGTGGACGTGTTCATCACCGTGGACGCCACTGCCGCGGATGTGGTCAAGGTTGCGGTGAACCGGGAGCTGGCGGCCCAGTATGCCGCCGCCCTGGGGGAGCTGTCGGACGTCTGCGGCACAGCGGACTATCGGCCCGCACCGGAGACGCTGGCCCGGTTCCCGGACGTCCTCACCGTCACGAAGGCGGATGAGGACCTGGAGACCGTCAGCGCCGACCTCTGCGCGGTCTTGGACGAGGCGCTGGCCGCGTACAATGACATGCGGGCCGTAGAGGGGCAGAAGCTGGCGGAGGACATCTCCAACCGGCTGGACGCCATTGAGCGCTACACCGGACAGGTGGAGATGCGGTCGCCGGAGACGGTGGCGGAGTACCGCGCCAAGCTCACCGCCCGGATGGAGGAGGTGCTGCAGAGCACCACCGTCGACGAGCAGCGGATCCTGATGGAGGCCGCCATCTACGCGGACAAGGTGGCTGTGGACGAGGAGACCGTCCGCCTGCGGAGCCACGTGGCCCAGCTGCGTACCATGCTGGCAAGCGACGAGCCCATGGGCCGGAAGATGGACTTCCTGATCCAGGAGGTCAACCGGGAGTCCAACACCATCGGCTCCAAGTGCAACGATGTGGCCATTGCCAATGTGGTAGTGGGGCTGAAGGCGGAAGTGGAGAAGATGCGGGAGCAGGTCCAGAATGTGGAGTGATGGAAGATGAAGCTCATCAACATCGGATTCGGCAATCTGGTCTCCGCTGACCGGCTGGTGGCTGTGGTGGGGCCGGACTCGGCCCCCATCAAGCGCATGGTGCAGGAGTCCCGGGAGCGGGGAATGCTGATCGACGCCACCTACGGCCGCAAGACCGCGTCCATTTTTATCATGGACAGCGACCACGTGGTACTGTCGGCCCTGCCGCCGGAGCGGTTCGCACCGAAGGAAGAGAGAGAGAACGAAGAATAGGAGCGTGTGTATATGAGAAAGGGGAGGACCTTTGTGGTCTCCGGCCCCTCCGGCGTGGGGAAGAGCACGGTGCTCAAGGCCCTGCTGGAGTCCCGGAAGAATCTGTATTTTTCTGTGTCGGCCACCACGCGGGACCCGCGTCCCGGAGAGCTGGACGGCATCCACTACCACTTCATGGACGTGGAGTCCTTCCGGAAGTGGATCGCCATGGACCAGTTCCTGGAGTACGCGGAGTACGTGGGGAACTTCTACGGCACACCCAAGAAGTTTGTGGACGATGCCATGGAGGCCGGGAAGGACGTGATCCTGGATATTGAGATTCAGGGCGCCATCCAGGTGTGCAGCAAGCGGCCGGACACGGTGCGCATCTTCATCGCCCCTCCCAGCTGGGCGGAGCTGGAGCGCCGCCTGACAGAGCGGGGCACCGACAGCCCCGAGAAGATCCAGAAGCGGCTGCTGCGGGCCAAAGTGGAGTTTCAGACGGCCCACACCTATGATTACTTTGTCATCAACGACACCGTGGAGAATGCGGTGGGGGAGCTGAACGCCATTATCACGGCGGAGCACTGCAAGCCCCAGGAGCGCATGGAGATCATCAGCGGACGCTGAGACGCGCACTTTGTTCATAAATAAATTTACGCCTGCAAGGCAGATAGGAAGTTGATCCATTATGATGCTGTATCCCGCAATGAACAAGCTGACCGGCTATATCCCCAACCGCTATATGCTGGTGGACGTGGTGGCCCGCCGGGCCCGGCAGATCGCCGACGAGGCGGAGGAGACTGGCGAGCATCTGACGGAGAAGCCCGTCACCCTGGCCATCCAGGAAGTGGCGGACGGCAAGCTGGACGCCAGAAATATGGACCTGACCATTGAGGAACCGGAGGATCTACAGCCGGCGGAGGAAGAGGCACAGTAACAACAGGAGGGGCGAGGCATGGAAACCGCTGAGATCGTGAAAATCGCGGTGAGCGCCGCGCCCTATTCCATTGACAAGCCCTATGACTACTTGGTTCCCCCGGAGCTGCTGGAAACGGCGGTACCCGGCGTCCGGGTCACCGTGCCCTTCGGCCGGGGCAACCGCACCAGTGAGGGCATTATTCTGGCCCGGACGCCAGGTGAAAAGATGCAGGGGCTCAAGCCCCTGCTGTCGGTCCTGGACCGAGGGCCGGTACTGGACGGCGATGGCATCGCCCTGGCATTGTGGCTGCGGCAGCGGTACTTCTGCACGCTGTTTGAAGCGGTGAAGGCCATCCTGCCCGCCGGACTCTGGTACCAGATCCGGGAGGTCTGGCATGTGGCAGAGGGCATGGACCGCTGCGCGGCCGACGGCGCGGCCACCGGCATCCGACGGGCCGCCCCGGTGCTGGACGCCTTGTTTGCCGCCGGAGGCTCCGCAGAGCTGTCAGTGCTGGAGGAGGCCTGCGGCAGGGAGGCTGGCACTGTGCTGCGGGCACTGCAGAAGGCCGGGGTCACGGTCTGCGAGACTGCGGCCCGCCGGAGGATCGGCGACAAGTCCCGTCGGATGGTGGAACTGGCCGTCAGCGCCGAGGAGGCCGCATCTCTGACGGAAAAGCGATCCTCCCCCCAGCGGCGGGAGGCGGTGCGTCTCCTGGCGGCAGAGGGGCGGATGAGCGCGGCGGAGGTATGCTACTTCACAGGCGTCTCCATGGCCGCCCTCCGGGGGATGGAGAAGGCGGGGATCGTGGCTTTTTCAGCGGAAGAGGAGCTGCGGCTGCCGGACCTGACGGCGGTGGAACCCAGCGGTCCTATCGTCCTCAATGAGGAACAGGAGGCGGCCTTTCAGTCTATCCGGACCCTGACGAAGACCGGGAAGCCGGAGGCGGTGCTGCTCCAGGGCGTCACCGGCAGCGGCAAGACCCAGGTCTATCTCCGTCTGGTTCAGGAAATACTGAGCCGGGGGAGGCGGGCCATGGTCCTGGTGCCGGAGATCGTGCTGACGCCCCAGATGATGCGGCGGTTCTCCGCCTGTTTTGGGGACCAGGTGGCCATGCTCCACAGCTCCCTGCGGATGACGGAGCGCTACGACCAGTGGAAGCGTATCCGCCGGGGCGAGGTCCAGGTGGTGCTGGGCACCCGGTCCGCCATCTTCGCCCCGCTGAAAAACGTGGGCCTGATCGTCCTGGACGAGGAGCAGGAGAGCAGCTATCAGTCGGAAAACCCGCCCCGGTATCACACCCGGGACGTGGCCAAATACCTCTGCGCCCGGGACAAGTCCACCTTGGTCCTGGGGTCTGCCACTCCGGCGGTGGAGACCGCCTGGAACGCGGAGCATGGGATCTATCACAAGGCGCTGCTGCGCCAGCGCTATAACCGGCAGGCATTGCCGGAGGTGCTGGTGGCGGACCTGAAACAGGAAATCCGGGCGGGCAACGCCGGGATGGTGGGGCAGGTCCTCCGCACTGAGCTGGAGGAAAACTTGCGGCGGGGAGAGCAGAGCATCCTGCTGCTGAACCGCCGGGGCAGCAGCAGGTATCTGCTGTGCGGGGAGTGCGGCCATGTGCCGGAGTGTCCCCGCTGCAGCGTGGCGCTGACGTATCACTCCGCCAATGGGCGGCTGATGTGCCACTACTGCGGCCACTCGGAGCGATCCAGCGACACCTGCCCCGTCTGCGGCGGCATCATGAAGCACGTGGGCACCGGCACTCAGAAGGTGGAGGAGGAGCTCCACGATCTGTTCCCAGGTACGGAGGTGCTGCGGATGGACGCAGACACCGCCGAGGGCCGTCATGAACAGCTGCTGGACAAGTTTGAGCGGGAGCAGATTCCCATCCTCCTGGGCACCCAGATGGTGGCCAAGGGGCTGGACTTTCCCCAGGTGACACTGGTGGGGGTTCTGGCTGCGGATCTGTCCCTGTATGTAGACAACTACCGGGCCGCCGAGCGGACCTTCAGCCTGCTGACCCAGGTGGTGGGCCGGGCGGGCCGGGGCGGCAGTGCCGGCCGGGCGGTGATCCAGACCTACACCCCGGAAAACGATGTGATCCAGTGCGCGGCTCGGCAGGATTACCAGGGGTTTTATGAGCGGGAGATCCGGATGCGGCAATTGCGGCGGTTTCCGCCATTTGCAGACCTCTTTACCTTCACCGTCTCCGGTACCGAGGAGGGCGCCGTCCTCCGGGCCGCCGTCGCAGTGCGGGAAGAGCTGCGCCGCCTCTGCGCCCTGCCGGAGCTGGCGGCCGGAGAACCGGAGGTGCTGGGTCCCGCCCCTGCGCCGGTGATGAAGCTGAATAACCGCTACCGCTACCGCTGCCTGCTGGTGGGAAAGAACGACAGGCCCACCCGAGAGGCGGTGAGCTGGCTGCTGAAGGCATTTGCAAACGACCGCGCCAACCGCGGGATGAATCTATTTGTGGACTGCAACTCCATGGAGTGAGCAGCGTTTTGAAGGAGGTCAAGGACTTATGGCTTTACGGAAGATCGTGGTGCAGGGAGAGGAGTGCCTGACAAAGGTGTGCCGCCCTGTGACGGAGTTCAACCCTCACCTGCACCAGTTGCTGGACGATATGCTGGAAACACTGGAGGATGCCAATGGCGCTGGGCTGGCTGCTCCCCAGGTGGGAGTGCTGCGCCGGGTGTGCGTGGTGCTGGACGAGGACTCTGAGGAGTATATCGAACTGGTGAACCCGGAGATCGTGGCTCAGAGCGGCGAGCAGACCGGGCTGGAGGGCTGCCTCAGCGTGCCCGGCAAATGGGGCATCGTCACCCGGCCGGACGTGGTCCGGGTCCGGGCCCAGGACCGGTATGGCGACTGGTTCGAGGTGGAGGGCGAGGGCCTGACGGCCCGAGCCTTCTGCCACGAGATCGAGCATCTGGACGGCCATCTGTTTGTGGAGCACATCGACCACTTCCTCTCTGATGAGGAGCTTCGGGACTATCTGGAGCAGGAGGAGCGGGAGGCCCGTGAGGCCGCAGAAGCTCAGGAAGGGGAGTGAGCCCATGCGGATCCTGTTCATGGGCACGCCGGACTTCGCCGTGGCGTCCTTGCGGCGGCTGGTGGCCGACGGCCATGAGGTCTGCGGCGTGTTCACGCAGCCGGACAAGCCCAAAAACCGGGGACATAAGCTGGTGCCAACGCCTGTAAAGGAATTTGCTTTGACAGAAAATATTCCCGTCTATCAGCCTTTGAAGATGCGGGACGGCACGGCGCTGGAGCTGGTGCAGTCCCTGGCACCGGAGCTGACGGTGGTGGCGGCCTACGGCCGCATCCTGCCGGAGGACATTCTGGAGGCGCCCAGATACGGCTCTATCAACGTCCACTCGTCTCTGCTGCCCAAGTATCGGGGGGCGGCCCCCATCAACTGGGCCATCCTGAACGGGGAGGAGACTACCGGCGTCTCCATCATGTATATGGCGAAGGAGCTGGACGCAGGGGACGTGATCCTGCAGAAGGAGACTCCCATCGGCCCGGACGAGGACGCCCAGGCCCTGACGGTGCGCCTGGCGGACCTGGGGGCAGAGGCCCTCAGCGAGGCGGTGGCGGCCATCGGAAACGGCACAGCCGCCCGGACACCCCAGGATGAGAGCCGTCAGACCTACGCCTCCATGCTGACAAAAGAGATGTCCCCCATCGACTGGACCCGCTCCGCCCGGGAGATCGACTGTCAGGTCCGGGGACTGATTCCCTGGCCCTGCGCGGCCTGCGAGCTGGCAGGGCAGCGGTTCAAGGTCTACCGCACCGCCCCCGGCGAACAGACCGGCGCGGCGCCCGGTACAGTGCTCTCCGCCGGGAAGCAGGGCATCCAGGTGGCCTGCGGCAGAGGAGAGAGCCTGTATCTCACGGAGATCCAGGCGGAGGGCGGCAAGCGCATGGCTGCGGCGTCCTATCTGCTGGGCCACCCGTTGGAGGTCTGAGCTCCGCCAGTTTCACAATTCGGGAGGTTTTTATGCCCTATTACGGTCATATCTATTACGGCTATGGCGACTTTCTTGCAAATAATCTGTACGTCCTGCTGCTGATCCCAGTGCTGCTGCTGTCCCTGTGGGCCCAGTTCCAGGTGTCCGGCAGCTTCCGGCGGTACAATGCCGTGAACAACCGGCGCCGCATCACCGGTGCCCAGGCGGCGGAAGCGGTGCTGCGGGCTCACGGGGTATTCGGTGTGCCTGTCCGGCCCTGCCGGGGAAATCTGACAGACCACTACGACCCCCGGGACAATACCATCTACCTGTCTGAGACAGTCTACAACGCCCCCACCATCGCGGCGGTGGGCGTGGCGGCCCACGAGGCGGGCCACGCTGTCCAGTACGCGGAAAACTACGGGCCTGTGCGGCTGCGCACGGCCATCATCCCCGCCACGCGGATCGGTTCCAGCCTGTCCTTCATCCTGTTGCTGGTGGGGCTGGTGCTGTACAACCAGTCTCTGTTCTTCATCGGCATCGTGCTGTTTTCCTTCACCACGCTGTTCCAGCTGGTGACGCTGCCGGTGGAGTTCAACGCCTCCGCCCGGGCCATCGCCACCATCGACGGGGCGGGCCTGCTGGATGAGGATGAGCTGCCCGGCGCCAAAAAGGTGCTGCGGGCCGCGGCGTTGACCTATGTGGCGGCGCTGCTGATGAGCCTGCTGCAGCTGATGCGGTTTGTGCTGATCTTTATCGGCCGCGGCGGCCGCGATCAGGGAGGCAGCCAATGAGGGCCCCTAATGCCCGGGACACCGCCCTGCGCGTCCTGGTGAGCTGCCGCACGGCCGGGGCCTGGGCGGATGCGGCCCTGAGGGCCCAGCTCCGCCGGGACGGCCTGTCCGGACCAGAGGCGGCGCTGTGCAGCCGCATCGTCTACGGCGTGATGCAGAACCGGCTGCTGCTGGACTTCTACCTGGGTGCCTACTGCTCCCAAAAGGTCGACCACTTGCAGCCGCCGCTGCTGGAAATTCTGCGGATTGGGGCTTATCAAATTCTGTTTCTGGATAAAATTCCCCACAGCGCCGCTGTCAATCAGGCGGTGGAGCAGGCCAAGGACAACGGCCGGGCCAAGGCAGCCGGGCTGGTGAACGCGGTGCTGCGGCAGCTCTCCCGGAACAAGGTGCACCTGCCGAGGATCCCGGACCAGGATGCACTGCACAGCATCTCCATCCGGTACAGCCATCCCAAGTGGCTGGTGAAACGCCTCCAGGCCATTCTGGGGCCGGAGACGGAAGCCTGCCTTGCGGCCGACAACGCTCCGGCGCCGCTGACGATTCAGGTGAATCCGCTGAAAGCTGCTGCGGAGGAGCTGACGGCGGAGCTGGAGGCATCCGGCGTGATTGTCCGGCCCCATCCTTGGGTGTCCGGATGCCTAGAGCTGGACCACGTCGGGGATCTGACGGCGCTGGAGCCCTTCCGAACGGGAAAATTCCTGGTCCAGGACCCGGCGGCCCGGCTGGTGTCCCAAATCGCCGGGGTGGAGCCGGGTATGCGGGTGCTGGACGTGTGCGCCGCGCCGGGAGGCAAGTCCTTCTCCGCCGCCTTTGCAATGGAGGACCAGGGGGAGATTTTGGCCTGCGACCTCCACGAGAACAAGCTGAAGCGCATCCGGGAGGGGGCGGAGCGACTGGGCCTTGCGTGCATCCAGACTACCGCCGCAGACGGCCGGACATTCCGGCCGGAGTGGGAGGCGCGGTTCGATGTGGTGCTGGTAGACGCCCCCTGCTCGGGTTTCGGCATCATCCGGAAGAAGCCGGATGTCCGGTACAAAAAGCCTGACGACCTGTTCGCCCTGCCGGTGATCCAGCGGGCGATCTTGGACAACGCCGCCCGGTACGTGAGGCCCGGCGGCACGCTGGTGTACTCCACCTGCACGATCCTGCCGGAGGAGAACGAGGGTGTATCCGACAGCTTCCTGGCAGAGCACCCGGACTTTTGCCGCACGCCCTTCTCCCTGTCCGGACCGGTGGGGGAGACCGAGGGCCAGGTGACTCTGTGGCCCCACCGCCACGGCACCGACGGCTTTTACATCTGCCGCATGACGCGGAATTGAGGAACGATCCATGACCGATTTGAAATCACTGACCCTGCCGGAGATGACGGCCTTCCTCCAGTCCCTGGGGGAGCCGGCCTTCCGGGGCAGGCAGGTGTTCACCTGGCTCCACCGGGGGGTGACGGACTTCGATGGGATGACCAATCTCTCCAAGTCCCTGCGGGAAAAGCTGAAGGAGACCTGTTTCATCACCGCCCCCCAGGTGGCCCGCAAGCAGGTGTCCCGGTTGGACGGGACCATCAAATACCTCTGGGAGCTGTCCGACGGCAACTGCATCGAGACAGTGCTCATGCAGTACCACCACGGCAACACCGTGTGCATCTCCTCCCAGGTGGGGTGCCGGATGGGGTGCGCCTTCTGTGCCTCCACCATCGCCGGCAAGGTCCGGGACCTGACCCCGGCGGAGATGCTGGACCAGGTGCTGTTCACCCAAAAAGACTCCGGCCTGCCCGTCTCCAACATCGTGCTGATGGGTATCGGCGAGCCGCTGGACAACCTGGACACGGTGCTGAAATTCCTGGAGCTGGTGAACCACCCCGACGGCATGAACATTGGGATGCGGCATATCTCCCTCTCCACCTGCGGCATCGTGCCGGGCATCCGGCGGCTGGCGGAGCTTGAACTTCAGCTGACTCTCTCTGTGTCCCTCCATGCGCCGGACAGCGAGACCCGATCCAAGATCATGCCCATCAACCGGGCCTATGACGTGGAGGAGCTGTTCCGGGCCTGCCACGACTACTTCGACAAGACCGGCCGCCGCATCTCCTTTGAGTACGCCATGATCGACGGGGTCAACGACCACGACTGGCAGGCGGACCTGATCGCCAGGAAGCTCCGGGGGATGCCGGGCCACGTGAATCTGATTCCCCTGAACGACGTGGTGGAGAGCCCCTACAAGCCCTCCCGCCGGATCGGGGCCTTTCAAAAACGGCTGGAATCCCACGGCATCACCGCCACCGTGCGGCGGAGCCTGGGTGGAGATATCGACGCCTCCTGCGGACAGCTCCGCCGGAAGGCCATGGAAGAAGCGCAGAAAGGGGAGTGTTCCCAATGAACCAAATGAACGTCTGGGGCATGACCGACATCGGCCTTGTCCGGAAGGAGAACCAGGACGCCTACGTCACGGCGCAGCACACGGCCTCCGGCCGCACGGTGGGCGTGGTGTGCGACGGCATGGGCGGCCCCGCCGGGGGCCGTGTGGCCAGCCAGATCGCCGTCTCCGTCTATCTGGAGGAGCTGGAGAAGCTCCTGACGGCGGATCAGACCCCTCAGCAGCTGCTGGAGGCATCCGCCCAGGCGGCAGCCCTGGCCAATCAGGCCATTCAGGCGGAGGCAGAGCGCCGGGAGGAATGCCGGAACATGGGCACTACCCTGGTGTCCGCCATCTCCTATGACGGCGGCGTGGTGGTCACCAACGTGGGGGACAGCCGGGCTTATCACATCACGGAGGACGGCATCACCCGCATCACCAAGGACCACTCCCTGGTGGAGAGCATGGTAGACCGGGGAGATATCACCGCTGAGGAGGCCCGCCGCCACCCCAGCCGCAATCTCATCACCCGGGCCCTGGGACCGGACATCTCCGCCGACTGTGACGGGTACATATGCCCGATGAACGCCGGGGAGTACCTGCTGCTGTGTTCCGACGGGCTGGTGAACACCGTCACCGATCAGGAGATGCTCTTCGAGGTCATCCACGGGGACGGGCCGGACACCTGCCTGGACCGGCTGCTCGCCATCGCCAAGCGCCAGGGCGCGCCGGACAATGTCACGGCCGTCCTGATGCAAAAACAGTAAAGGGGGGAGACACATGGAACACAAGGACCCGTATATTGGAAAAATGCTGGACAACCGCTATGAGATTCTGGAGCGTATCGGCACCGGGGGCATGGCGATTGTGTACAAGGCCAAGTGCCACCGGCTGAACCGCCTGGTGGCCGTCAAGATTCTCAAGAGCGACCTGGCCCAGGACGAGGACTTCCGCCGCCGGTTCAACGCAGAATCCCAGGCAGTCGCCCAACTGTCTCACCCCAACATCGTATCGGTGTACGACGTGTCCAAGGGCGGCGATATCGAGTATATCGTCATGGAGCTGATCGACGGCATCACGCTGAAGCAGTACATGGAGAAGCGGGGGCAGCTGAACTGGCGGGAGTCGCTGCACTTCATTACACAGATCATGCGGGGCCTCAGCCACGCCCACAGCCGGGGCATCGTCCACCGGGATATCAAGCCCCAGAACGTGATGGTGCTGCGGGACGGCAGCGTGAAGGTAGCCGACTTCGGCATCGCCTGCCTGGAGAACGCCGCCCAGACCCTGACCCAGGAGGCTCTGGGCTCCGTCCACTACATCTCTCCGGAGCAGGCCCGCGGGGACCGCACCGACGCCCGCAGCGACATCTATTCCGCCGGCGTGGTGCTGTATGAGATGCTCACCGGCCGCCTGCCCTTTGAGGGGGACAGCGCCGTATCCGTGGCCATCCAGCACCTGAGCTCCGTGCCCCTGGCTCCCCGGGAGGTGAATCCGGACATCCCCGAGCAGCTGGAGCTGATCTGCATGAAGGCCATGGCACCGGATCTGGAGAAGCGCTACCCCTCCGCAGACGCGATGATCGCAGATCTGGAGGCCTTTCGGAAGAACCCCGGCGTGAATCTGGACTTCGAGCTGTCCGACCTGCGGCCGGAGGAGACCGACGAGCCCACTCAGAAGCTCCGCTCCGCTGTGCCGCCCCAGCTCCACCGGCAGGGCCGGGAGCCCTCCTATGAGCGGGGACGCCGGTGGGAGGAGGATCGCTACGAGGACGAACAGCCCTCCCGCCTCAGCGGCGGCAAGAAGATCGCGTTGATCGGCGGCGGTGCCGTAGTGGTCGTGGTGGTCCTGTTCTTCCTGTTCCGGGCCATCTTCGCCTCCTTTGTCCCGGCGGCGCCGGACACCTACACCGTACCCAAGCTGGTGGGCATGACGGAGGAGCAGGCCAACGAGCAGGCCAGTGTGGCGGACGGCACCTTCCAGGTGGTGGTGGCGGGCACCGAGGCCAGCGACGCCGCCGTGGGTGAAATCATCCGCCAGGACCCGGAGCCGGACACGGAGAAGAAGGGTGAGCTGCCCATCACCATCAACGTCTGGGTCAGCGCCGGTGAGGACGTGGGCACCATGCCGGACCTGACCACCAAGCCCATGACCTATGACCAGGCCATGACCATCCTGCAGGATCTGGTGGCGGAATATGAACTGAACGTCCAGCCCTATGAGGAGACCCAGAAGGAGTACGATGACGAGCTGGCCGTTGACGTCATCAAGTCCACCACCCCAGCGGCGAATGAAGAACTCCACAAGGGGGACACCATCACCTTTGTCCTCAGCCGGGGACCCCAGACCGTGCCGCTGATCGATTTCACGAATAGGGAACGTGCCTGGGCGGAGGACCAGCTGAAGAACGTGCTGGGCCTGGAGGTCGAGGTCCATGAGGAGGCCAGCGACACTGTGGAAGCGGGTCTGGTCATCCGCCAGAACCCGACGGCTACCACGCAGGTGCCTGCCGGCAGCACAGTGGAGCTGTGGGTCAGCACCGGCCCGGAGAGCAGCGGAAATGAAGACCTGCAAATGGAACCGCTGATTATCGCCCTGCCCACAGACCGGGAGACAGCAGAAGTTCAGATCGTGGTGGACGGAGTGATCAAGGTCAACGAGTCGGTCCCCTGCCGAGATGGCAACTATGTCTATGAGCTGTACGGCACCGGAACGGTCTCCGTGGAGGTGTACGTGGACGGCGTGATGGATGTGAACAATACCCGTGAGGTGACCTTCGGTGAGTGAGGGACGGATCCGAAAGGCCCTCAGCGGCTTCTACTATGTGGACACCGGCAGCGAGGTGCTCACCTGCCGGGCCCGGGGCAAGTTTCGGAAGGAGGGCATCTCCCCTCTGGTGGGGGACCGGGTGGAGGTCCGGGAGCTGGGGAACGGCGAGGGCTTTGTGGAGGCCATCCTGCCCCGGAAGAACGCATTTTCCCGGCCGGCGGTGGCCAACATCGACCAGCTGGTGGTCATCGCCTCCGGTGCCATCCCCAAAACAGACCCGTTCCTCATTGACCGGGTGGCGGCCATCGCAGCACTGAAAGGATGCAGCGTGATGGTGCTGCTGAACAAATGCGATCTGGACTGTGCCGATGCACTGTACGCCGTTTACGCAGCCGCCGGATTTCCAACTCTGCGGGTCAGCGCGGAGACCGGGGAGGGGATCGAGGAATTGAAGCCCCTGATCGCCGGGAAGCTGTCTGCCTTTACAGGGAATTCCGGTGTGGGAAAGTCCAGCATCCTGAATGCCCTGGATCCGGCGTTTCAGCTCCAGGTGGGGGATGTGAGCCAGGCGCTGGGCCGGGGACGCCACACCACCCGGCACGTGGAGCTGTTCCACCTGAGCTGCGGGGCGGACGTTGTGGACTCCCCGGGCTTCTCCTCCTTTGAGACCGATGAGCTGAATCTGGAGCTGAAGCACCGCCTGCCGGAGACCTTTGTGGAGTTCCGGCCTTATCTGGACCAGTGCCGCTTCGTGGGGTGCAGCCACACCAAGGAGAAGGGCTGCGCCGTGCTGGAGGCGGTGCGCGCTGGCAAGATCCAACGGAGCCGCCACGCCAGCTATGTGCGCCTGTATGAGGAGCTGAAGCCCCTCCAGGACTGGCAGGAGCGGAAGAAGTGAATCGCGCGGAAGAGGCGGGCAGATGCCCGC
>NZ_KI271652.1:0-4176 GCF_000469445.2 Oscillibacter sp. KLE 1745
TAAGAGGACTCCAGCATCTCAATCAAGCTCTTCGCGTCAATCATAGTCTCTTTATCTCCTTCCGGTGCTCGCCATTCTATTTCCCTCGTTACTTATTTTACGGTGCTAAATTTGGAAAAGCAACATCGTCTTTCCTAGCACCAGATTTATCATTAGCTAATAATTGACAGGGCTCCTTATCGTTGATAATATAGGTAAAGGATATGAAATGCATTATTTTACAACATCTATACCAAAAGAGGTGCTAAATGGCAACTGGGGGGAAATTTGTTACAGCCACTGATGTTGCGAACCGTGCAGGCGTATCGCAATCCACAGTCTCAAGAGTTTTTAATCCGGATAGCCGATTACTGGTTCGTGATAAAACGCGAAAGAAGGTGCTTGAGGCTGCAGAAGAGCTCGGCTATGTTCCTAATGCCATTGCACAAACCATGGCATCCGGACGGTCCCGCATTATTGGCATCGTAGTTCCAAGTAACTATAATATTTTCCATTATCATATTCTCCAAATTTTAACCAATGTGTTTCAAATGTACGACCTGCGAACAATGGTATTTACTTCAGCGCCGACAGATAATATCAACGATCTCCTGCAGAATCTGTATCAATATCAGGTTGATGGTGTAATTGTCACTTCCGCAGTTCTTGGACAGAATGTCACTGGTTCCTGGACTCGCAAGGGTATGCCCGTAATACTCTTCAACAGTGATCTCCCGGATGCCGAAGTAAGCATGGTACAAAGCAATCATTTTCACAGTGGTGAGCAAATGGCTGAATATCTGACGGCAATGGGGTATCAGCGGTTTGCCTATGTCACAGCAGAAAAAAGCCCACACTTGAATCTCCGCTCTCGTCAAGAGGGGTTTCTCAGTGGGCTAATTGCACACGGAATTGATAAATGCCAGATTATTCCGGCGGCATACAGTTATAAGAGCGGTTGGGAAGCAGGCACCTTCCTCCTCAGTCAGAAAGATGTTCCTGACGCAATCTTTTGCAGTGGCGATATCAACGGATTCGGCGTAATCGACGCCATCCGGCAGCAGACATCTCTGCGTTTGGGATTCGATATCGGAGTCTCTGGATATGACGCTCCCATTATTGGTGATTTTCAGGGATATTCCATGACTGCTCTTGCGCAGCCTACTACGCAGCTTGCCAGAGACGCAGTAGAAATGTTGCTCCAATTGATTGCAGAACCGGAAACACCGAAAAAGAAGATCATCCGCCCCATGAAACTCATTATTCGCACTTCAACTCAAATGAGGAAGCATCAAGCCGAGCAAAATGCATAAATTCCAAGCCTCAAAAACAGCGTTTTTCTCATATTGACAGGTAAGGAGAAAGGGGTATATATTTTATTCCAGAAATGAATGCGCAGTCATTTCTATTGATACCGAGCATATCAATGGAATTATACCGTAATACCAGAGGGGATGATTCGGTATTTTTTTATTTTACAAAATGAATGCGCATTCAAAACATGATAAAGGAGATATCATCATGAGCGTCGTTCCTGAAATCAAAAGTCCTCTGGAAGAGAAAATCGTTGTCAAGCCCATCCTGTGGACCATGTATCATATCCATGCATATCAAGGACCGTGCCGGTATGGCCAGGGTTATGCATTGACGACCGAAGCCGACATGGAAGTTGCCCAAAAAGAATACAATCGCTTCCTTGAGCGCATTCATGAGGCAGTAGATCCGAAAAAGGTTGAGGTCTTGGATGGCTCCCTGCTGCACTGGAACGAAGACTTCGTAATCCATGATAATGTATGGGAAGAGGCTCTGGCCGAAGACGAAAAAGTGGATATCTACCTCGTCTGCGGTTTGCGCATTTCCGGCTACTTTACTGTGGAGTTGGCAAGTCGTACCGCCAAAGCAATCGCCTTTGTCCCCCACGAGGCATCCCACTCTCCCTGTGATGATGTCGACATGAGCGCACATCTTCTGGCAATGGGCCGCAAAGATGTTTATCCCTGCCGCTACATGGACGATTTCGTAAAAGCAGTAGACGTTCTCCGTGTGAAAAAGCTCCTGAAGAACCTGAAGATTTTCTTCCCCCTGAAAAATGCACAGCTGACCTTCGGCTGCCAGAGCTCCTATCTGACACTCGATGGTATTACGCAACAGTTTGGCACCCGTTTTTCCCATATCAATGCAGAGCAGGTTTTTGATGAGATTGACGCCTTGACTCCGGAAGAAAAAGCCGAGGCTTCTCACATGGCCGACGAACTAGTATCCTCTGCAAAAGGTGTCCACATGCCGGCAGAATATGTGAAAAATGATATGGAGTTCTATGTTGCAATCAAAAAGCTGATGGCGCACCATGGTTGCAATGCTTTTACCATCCCCTGCTTTGAAGTTTGTGCCACCAGACAGCTCAATGCCCGTAAGTTTACCTTCTGTCTTGCCAAATCTATTTTGACTGAAGATGGTATTCCTGCAGCGTGTGCCGGAGATGTCGGGTCTGTTATCTCCAAAGCCATCTTGATGGCTGTCTCCAACGCGGCTCCATATATGGGTAACACCTTGGTTTGGAATCCGGAAGAAAATGAGGTCCGGACCCTGCATGATGTCCCCACTCGTTATATGAAAGGGTATGACAAGCCTGCTCTTCCTGTGGAACTGGTTTCCTTTGCAATGGATGGTTGGGGCACTACGCTGCGTTATGATTTTGCGCAGGATGTCGGAGAAACCATCACTGCAATCAACCTCAGCCCTGATATGAAGAAAATCATGATCGTCAAAGGCGAGATTACAGGCTGTGACAACTACCTCGTACCGGAGTGCAAACTGGCTGTCCGCTACAAGGTCGCTGATACCAAGCATTTCCACGACTGTCAGAAATATGTGGGACATCATTTCGCTCTTGTTTATGGGGATTATGGTGATCAAATTGCTGAAGCTGCCGAGGCTTTGGGCTTGGAGGTCATGCGCGCATAAGCTTTCCAAACACGGCCTGCCATATACTGGCAGGCCGTTGTCTCAAATTGCCGAGCGGAGGGACAGAATGATATATTTTGACAACAGTGCAACAACATGTGTGGATGCAGAGGTTGCAGATCGCGCCGTAGAAATAATGTGCCGCCAATTTGGCAATCCGTCTTCGCTTCACGGAGTCGGTTCCTCGGCGTACACGGAACTTGGCATTGCGAGAAACCAAATTGCTAAAATGATAGCGGCGAGAACCGGCGATATCTACTTTACTTCGGGCGGCACGGAAAGCAATAATATTGCGGTGCAAGGTGCGGCCCGCGCCTGTCGTTGGGGAAAGCATATTGTAACAACTGCCATTGAACACGATTCCATTTTGAAAGCTTGTGCGTATTTGGAATCGGGCGGATGGCAAGTAACTTATGTAGCGCCAAATCCAGATACGCATCATATTGCTGCGCAGGATATTATTGATGCAGTTCGTGACGATACGGTGCTGGTAAGCGTGATGTTCGTTAATAACGAAACAGGAGAAATTCTTCCTATTAAGGAAATCGTAAATGGGGTGCGAAAGCGAAACCCAAAGACCCTTATTCACTGTGACTGCGTACAGGGGTTTGGAAAGCTCCCTTTCAAACTTCATGTTTATGATGTGGATATGATTTCTGCCAGCGCCCATAAAATTCATGGCCCAAAAGGAATTGGTGCGCTATACCTTCGTCGCCCTGATTTGGTTTTTCCTCTGGAGTTCGGCGGAAGCCAGGAAGGAAAAGTCAATCCCGGAACAGAAAGCGTTCCCCTTGCATGTGCTTTTGGTCTCGCTTCAGACCGTGCCCTATATTCCATGACCTCCAATGCTGAAAAAGTCTCTGACATCAGAAAATATTTATTACAGTTGCTGCTCACTGAATTCCCGACTGTTCACATCAATAGTCCGAAAGATAGTTCTCCCTTTATCTTAAATGTTTCTTTTCCCGGCATTGAATCCCATGAGCTGGTCTCTTTCTTGAGTCTGCACCAGATTTATCTTTCCACAGGATCAGCCTGCACCAAAGGGGCTCCCAGTCATGTGTTAAATGCCATGAATTATTCACCATCTGTCATTCGCGGCGCATTGCGAATTAGTTTTAATAAGCATAACACCAAAGAAGAAGTCGACATGTTCATCCAAACATTGAAACAGTTCCCCGGTTTTTGCGCATGAGCGATTGATTTTGTTGGTCAAAAGCCGACTGCAAATCA
>NZ_KI271653.1:0-1496 GCF_000469445.2 Oscillibacter sp. KLE 1745
AATGGTTTTATATTACCCCCACCGAAAACGAGGCTTGAAAACTGCATGAAATAAGGCTTTTTCAACCCCTAAATGTCCACGCTACGGTGTTACCATATAGAAAATCGTTGTTCATAGAAAAGTTGCAAAAAATATTTGCAATGCACTTGCAAGTGTCATGAATATTGAGTATAATATTAGTGCAAGCTATAAAAATGACGAGGAAAGGAGTGCTATTATGGCTAAAGGAAATATGACGATAAGAATGGAGCCGGAGCTGAAAGCACAGGCGGCAGCTCTTTTTAAGACTTTGGGAATGGATTTGAGTACGGCGACGGGTATTTTTTATCGCCAGGCACTTAGGTGTCATGGACTTCCCTTTGAGGTCAAGGTTGACGAGCCGAACGCCACCACCTATGCTGCGATGGAGGCGGCAGACAAGGGTGAGGATATGTTTGGACCGTTTGACAGCGTTGGCGATCTGATGGAGGCACTTAATGCTTAAGCCGGAGTTTACGGGGCAGTTCAAACGAGATTATAAGCTTGCGGTAAAACGGGGCTGCAATCCGAAGAAGCTGGAAGAAGTCATTACGCTGCTATGCAATGAGCAACCATTGCCGGAGGCATATCGGGATCACGCTCTTACTAACTCCAGAAATTATAAGGACATGAGAGAGTGCCACATTGAGCCGGACTGGTTGCTTGTTTACAAGGTTGTCAGAGAGACCTTGATTTAGAAATTGATTAGGACGGGTTCTCATAGCGATTTGTTTTGAGAATTGCTCCAGATGAAAGAGTGGTGATGATATATGGCGGGTGTTATAACGGAAATTGCGGCGGAATGTGGCGTGTCAGAACAGGCGGTCAGAGCGTGGTGTCGGCGAAACCATGTTGCGAAAGATGCGAAAGGAAGTTTCGCAATCAACAAAAGCCAAAAAACCGCTATATATCAGCATTATTTAGGAGTTGAGCGAAAGCGAGTTTCACAACCGGCGAAAGCAAGTTGCGAAACTTGCGAAACATCTGAAACGGCGTTGATTTCCATGTTGCAGAAAGAATTAGACCGTAAAAATGAGCAGCTTTCTGTAAAGGACAAGCAGATCGAGGAGCTGAACGCAAGACTGGCGGAGGTCAGCTCGGCATTGGTTGCGGCACAGCAGACCGCACAGGCTGCCCAGGTACTTCATGCGGGGACGATCCAGCAGCAGCTTCTTACCGATGGGGTTGGAGCGGATCAGCAGAGCCAAAAAAAGCCGGAACAGCCAAGGAACTGGTGGAGCCGGCTTTTTGGAAAATAGAAGGGCGTAGTCCAATGTTGGAAAAAGCAAATTAAAAAGGAGAGATTACTATGAAAAAAGCGATTGTAGCAATGTTACTTATGGCTGTATTTTTGCTTGGCGGCGGTGGCCTCATTAGTATAGTTTTTTCATCTATAGCTGGTGGAGGTGTCGAGCAGAGCTTTATATATCCTATTTATGCGGGAATAATTGTGCTGGCTGGTCTTATTGTTGGTGCGG
>NZ_KI271654.1:0-18479 GCF_000469445.2 Oscillibacter sp. KLE 1745
CGGGAACCTGCTTGATGGAAACAATGATTTTCATAAAGTCCCTTCCTCATAATAGTCAAATCATGATATTTTCTTTTTTCGCTTGGTACGTCAATTCATCCCGGAATTTCGGATGCGCAATGGCAATGAGTGCCTTTGTCCGCTGACTTAAGGTTTTTCCCCGTAGCTTTGCGATGCCGTATTCTGTCACGATGCAGTCCACATCATTTTTACTGGTGCTGACACAGGCACCAGGTGTCAAAGTAGGGACAATGCGGCTGACCTCCCCGCCGCCTGCAGTAGAGGAGAAGGCGATGAAGCTCTTTCCGCCTTCGGACTGGATCGCGCCCCGGACATAGTCGCTCTGCCCGCCGGTTCCGGAGATGTGCCGGGTCCCGATGGACTCGGCACAGACCTGACCGTAGAAGTCCACTTCCAGCGCCGCATTCACAGACATAAACTTGGGATGCCGGGCAATGATCGCAGGATCGTTGACATAGTCCACTGGGAGCATGGCCACGGCTGGATTGTCATTGATATAGTCGTACATCTTACGGGAGCCCACCGCAAACGTCGCCACAGTTTTCCCGGTGTGAATAGGCTTCCGGCTGTTGTCAACGGCGCCGCACGCGATCAAATCCACCATGCTGTCTGTAAACATCTCTGTATGAATGCCCAGATGCCGCTTCTCCTTCAGGGCCATACCCACCGCGTCCGGGATTGCGCCGATGCCCAGCTGTAGCGTCGCTCCATTCGGAATCTCCTCCGCAATGTACTGCCCGATCTTTGCGCTGGTCTCATCGATTTTCACCGGCGGCAAACAGACCAGGGGTTCATGGTTCTCCCAAAGGGCCGTCACTTGCGAGATGTGGATCTGAGGGGAGGCCAGGCTCCGAGGCATATTACTGTTGACCTCCAGAAAAATCAGCTTGGCATTTTGTAGCAATGCAGGAGTGATGGAACTGTCGCACCCTGTGCTGAAATAACCGTGCCGGTCCATGGACGATACCACGGCCACAAAGGCCTCTGGCTTCAGGTAATCCCGGAACAGACCGGGGATGTCCCGGTAATAGGCCGGCATAATGTCCAATGTCCCGTTCTCCGCCGCCTTTCGCGCGGCTCCCCCGGAAAACCAGGAGACACCATGATAGCCAGCCGCCGTCCGCGGGCTGAAATAGGCGCGAGGGCCCAAGTCCAGCAGAGAGTGCTGCACGATGCCGCTCAGCTCTCCTCTATCCACCCGGTCTCCCACCGCATCGAAAAAGAGGCAGGAGTGGGCGAGTCCAATATCTGACGCGCAGACCATGCCGGATTCTAGCATCTTCGCGGCCTTTGCCGGCGTGGTAAGCCGGTCCGCATATTGTTCCTGATAATTCATAGTGTGCTCTTATTTCACTCCCATGTGGCTGGAGATCACCATGCGCTGGACCTCGCTGGTACCCTCGTAGATCTCAGTGATCTTGGCGTCTCGCATCATCCGCTCCACGGGATATTCACGGGTGTAGCCATAGCCGCCGAATAGCTGCACCACACGCCGCGTCACATCGCTAGCATTTTCGGAGGCAAACAGCTTAGCCATAGAAGAATACAGGCCTAAATCAGGGTCATGGGCGTCTTTTGCTGCCGCAGCGCGATACACCAGCATCTGCGCCGCATCGGTCTTAGTCTGCATATCAGCCAACTGGAACTGGGTGTTCTGGAACTGGCTGAGGCGCTTGTTGAACTGAACGCGCTCCTTGGTGTACTTCACTGCCTCGGCAATGGCACCTTCCGCCAGCCCCAACGCGATAGCTGCCACACCGACGCGGCCACCGTCTAAAGTCTGCATGGCAACCTTGAAACCCTTGCCCTCCTTGCCGAGCAGGTTCTCCTTCGGTACGATGCAGTCGGTAAAAATCAGATCGCACGTGGCGCTACCGCGAATGCCCATTTTCTTCTCGTGTTTGCCGACAGAAAAGCCAGGGAAGCCACGTTCCACAATGAATGCAGAGATCCCATGATTCCCCGCCTTGGGGTCCGTCATCGCCAGAACAATGAACACATCTGCCTCGGACGCGTTTGTGATAAAGCACTTGGAACCGTTGAGGACATAGTGGTCACCCTCCAGCACAGCTGTTGTCTGCTGGCGAGAGGCGTCGGAGCCAGCCCCCGGCTCCGTCAGTCCGAAGGCACCGATCTTGCGGCCAGCCAGTAAATCCGGCAGATACTTCATCTTCTGCTCCTCTGTACCCCAGTCATAAATCGGATTGCAGCACAGAGAGGTGTGGGCCGCAACGATCGTCGCGGTGGTGCCACAAGCCTTGGCCAGTTCCTCGATTGCCATAGCATAGGCCATGTTATTTCCACCCTGTCCGCCATATCTCGTCTCATAGGGAATCCCCATGAACCCATACTTAGCCAGCTTGGGAATCGTCTCCGTAGGGAACCGCTCCTCCTCATCCAACTCTCCTGCCAGCGGTTTTACCTCATTTTCAACAAACTCCTGATACATCTTCCGCAGCATCTGAAGCTCATTTGTCAGCGTGTAGTCCATACCAGTTCTCCTTCTATTGATCTAATTTTTTAGGCGATATCAATCCTCATGGACCTCGATACCCGCCAAGTGCTTCGCAATGTCAACCTTTTCCTTCAGATCATAGCTCCCTAGGATCGCGATGTCCTCCATAATAGGAGATCCGCCGCCATGGACCCCCGCCACCTGGAAGATGACAGAGCTGTATTCTCCGCAGAGCAAATCATTTGCCAGAAGGAACGCCCGGTAGCAGTCCTCAGAGGAAATGCCCTTGCGACGGGTGACGTATTTCTGTACAAACTTTCCGACCTCAGGATGGTTATACTCCTTTGTCATCGGCACAGTGGCGGGCAGACCACCTGCTACATCGCAGAGGGAGTTGAATTCATGGTAGATGTTATGGCCCGCGTGGCGTCTGCCCACATTTGCAAAGATAACGTTGGGCACCTGGGTCCCGGAACTCGCCTTGCTGGATTTCACAGCAGAGGCGATTCCTGCGGCGTATGTCAGCTCCGCCACGCTGATCATCTCTGCCAGCTTTTCCTTGATGTGGCTCTGTTTATTGATATTCTGATAATCCGCCAGCAGTGCGGTCGTGCCCATGATCACATCGCCGATTCCGGGCTTGCAACCGGTATATGAGTGGCGGTGATACAGGGCGAAGCGCAGAGCCAGCTTGCCGGCAAAATCTACCTCACCATTCAGGAAGATACGTTCGTTGGGAACAAAGACGTCATCGAAAACGGTCATGCTCTCGATATCGCCAGCAGATGTGATCGGTGCATCCAAATTCGGTTCCCGCTTCTGGGAGAACGCTTCGCGCCCAATGAGATACACACCCTCGGTATCCGCAGGGATTGCAAACGCAATCGCGTAGTCTTTCTCGTCCTCGCCCATAACCCGTGTCGGGAGGGCAATCAGCTCGTCCGCGTAGGGGGCCATGGTGTTATGTACCTTACAGCCCCGCACCACAACACCATCCAGACGCCTCTCCACAACATGGAGATATTGGTCCGGGTCCCATTGCTCAGAGGGACGGGCTGCTCGGTCACCCTTGGTATCCGTCTGTGATCCGGCGCAAACCAAGTCGTTTTCCTGAAAATACTCCAAAAATTTCAGGAAGCGCTCATAATAAGGCGTCCCATATTTCTCATCCACATCCTTGACTACGGAGGACAGGGCATTCATCATATCGATGCCCATACACCGCTGCACACAGCCACCGCAGAGGCCGCAGATCTTCCGCGTAAGTTCTTGCTTCTTCAACAGATCCTCTACGCTCTGATGAATATGGGTAAAACGGTTAATCGTCTTTCCCGTGATATGAGACGTCGCTGTAATCAGGTCTTTGAAATCCGGATTTTCAACCAAACTGAATGTCATTCGAATGGCAGAACTCGCCTTTATAATACGCGGATCGTCACGCCCGATGCATTCCCCATCCAAGTAAATGTTATGACGCATTCCTTTCAGTTTCTCGAGATACTGCTCTTGTGTCCTCATCCTCTCAGCCTCCTATGTTGTTTTCTTCACCCAGTGGACTTTCTGACCATACTATACATTTTTATTTTATTAATTGCAATACTTAATTCCAATTATTGAAATTTGAAAAGAGTAAATTTTCTGATCAAAACTTTATATGTTTCGTATTTTTTGTGTTTTTTTGCATAAATACTTATATATTTTTTATGGATAGTGGCAAATAATTAGTTTACAAATAAATATTTGCAATTTTTCAATATTTGTGATATTCTATTTTCGAAATTTGAAATTCTATTATTTAAAAATTTGTGGGGAGGGAGTTGTGTGTATATCTCAGAAGCTCAGTGTGTCTGCTGCGGTGCCTGTGTGCTGATCTGCCCCCGGAGGGCGATCGCCCTCCGGGCCGGAAAGGCCGTCCTGGACCGCTCCCGCTGCATCGAATGTGGAATCTGTATCCCCAAATGCTATGCCAGGGCGATCCGTTCCGGCAGTGAAAAAATAGTTGTATCTCATGATCGCTATGTTATACTGAATTCAGCAAAGGAAAGGCGCGGTGATGTCCAATGATAAACAATCCATATACGCTCACTCTACTAAAGGCTTTTGACATCCTAAATTGCTTTGATCTCGACGATCAGGAAATCAGTATCAAGGAGATTTCCGCCCGCATCGAGATGCCCCAGAGCTCCGTCTACCGGATCATCCAGAGCCTGGAGTTCGTCGGAATGATCTTCCAAAACAAGGAGACCAAAAAGTATCGGCTCGGGACCAAGTTCATTTCACTTTCCAGAAAACAGTCCTATCTGAGTAACTGTCTCCAGATAGTCACCAAGCAAATGGAACTCCTGGGAAAAGAGACCGGAGAGACCGTCAATCTCGCGACTCTCAACTGCGACAAGATCACCTACATCCACCGGGTGGAATGCCAGCATATCCTTCGTCCAAACTTTGTTCTGAACGCCTCCTATCCGGCGTATAAAACAGGATTGGGCACCGTTCTTTTGGCGGAGTTGAGCGACGCAAGCCTGCAGTGGATCTACCAAAATGACGCAGATGACATCGGCTGCTCATACAGCTACTTTGTGGAGGTCCTCCGCAGCGTTCGCCGGGATGGCTATGCGTTTGACGATCAGGTCTTTTCACCTGGGCTGCGATGTGTCGCAGCTCCGGTCAAGGGGCCGGGTGGAAAATCTTTGTTCGCCATAAGCGTCTCCGCCCCCATCATACGCATGAGTGATGAAACCTATCTCAAGATACGGGACCTAGTGGTAAAACGGGCTACTGCCGCCGCCGAGGAAATCATGGAGCTGGGATAATCCCCTGCACAAGCAAAAGGAAACGAAGCTTTTGCCTCGTTTCCTTTTACTGTTTCATACCTCTTCTTTTTCCGAGTTCTCCGTTGCCTGCAGTTCTTTTTCCGCAGGGTCGGAGAGCCGTTTTTTGATTTCAACCCCAAAGATGCAGATCAGCACGATCAGGCCCGCCACTGCCGTGAATTTGAGGTCTTTTGCCGGAAAGAAAGAATGGCTATTGGAGTGGACTATTCGTTGGCATTGATGTGAGCAACAAGAACAACTTCTATTCCTGGCATTAGCAAGGTATACTCCGCTGGCATCACTCGCTGAAATTGGGGATATTCGCCGTTTCAATTCTCAAACCTTTGTTTCCAAATACGCTGGACTTGTCTAGAACAGAAATCAGTCCGGTGACTTTGAAGCAGAACATTCCCGAATGATTAAATCCGGCAATCGCTATCTTCGGTACTATCTGCCGGAAGCCGCCAACTCCGCGAGAAGATGCGACTCCGAGCTTCGGCGCTACTATGTCCTCAAATTCAAAGAGGTCAACAAGTACCAGCACAAACGCACACTCGCCTTAACTGCCAGAAAACTCGTTCGGTTGGTCTTTCGACTTCTGAAAGACCAACGCCTGTATATCCCGCCAGAGGGCTAGTCTCGCCGCTTGCCGCTCTGACGCCCAAGCCCTGTTTCAAAAATTCAGGAGGCAGAGCTCAGGTTGGTGTTGCCTTAGGAGGGACTCTTCCCAGAAAATCGTCGTTTGTCCGATGCCGTATTCATTCCAAATAAAAGCAGACTTTACCGCTTCCCGCAAGGACCCGATTGGCGAGGTCAACTAATTCGAGCATTCTTTCTAGAGTCGGAGTCAGCGTCCCATGCAACTCATATTTACGTCCCAGTGCATGGTATTTGGACTCTCCCAAGCTGTGATATGCCAGCAGTTCATAACCTTCCACCTTAGGTATCGATCTAATCAGTTCTGCAATTCCACTGATATTTTTCTCCTCGTCGGTATAACCTGGAATTACTGGGGTTCTCACAACAATTGGTATCCCAAACTCCGAGATTTGATGTAGATTTCTCAAAATTAACCGATTATCTTTCCCGGTAATACGTTTATGCACTTCTGGATCGATATGTTTGACATCAAAATACATTGCGTCAACATACTGCAGAACCTTCTCAAACTGTTCATATCGCGCATATCCGCAACTCTCCAACATCACATTAATACCGCTTTCATGGCAACGTTTAGCGATGTCATGCAACAGCTCTGGCTGCGCAAGCGGTTCGCCGCCCGAGAATGTAACTCCGCCACCTGACTTGGAGAAAAAAAACCGGTCCTTTTCAATCTCTCGAAAAAAAGCATCAGGTGAGTTAGACCTTCCGACAACATGTTTTGAGCCCGCATAGCAAATATCCGCACAGTGAAAACATCGCTTGCAGCGTGTACGGTCAATCTGCGGATAGCCATTTTCTGCTATCTTAATCGCTTCTGCAGGGCACTCCCGAGCGCAGGCCATACATCCAATACATCTGCTTTCTGACTCCATAATTTCTCGATGGAATGACTGAGATTCCGGATTTGCACACCACACACAGGAAAGTGGGCATCCCTTCATGAACACAGTTGTTCTCAGCCCATTTCCATCCCGGTTGGAGCATCTTTGAATATTAAATATCATACGGCAAATTATTCCATTTCTACAAATTAAGGCGGCACGGCTGCAATCCAGAAAAAGCGCAAAGAGTTCTGCCCATTCAGGGGACTTTCTGCATTCTGGTATCATCTGAATTATTCCAGAAATTACTTCCATGCCGCCCTATATTTGTTTTGATAACTGTCAGATCATCATCCAGCAATCTCAGATATCGCGTCAGACGCAGTTCTGGAGTGTGCGACTGATAATATCATCCTGTACCTTTCTCTCCAGTTCTACAAAATACGCAGAATATCCAGCCACACGCACCAGAATGTTCTGGTACTCTTTTGGGTTCTTCTGGGCAGCACGAAGCGTCTCTGTATCTACCACGTTTACCTGGAGGTGCTCTCCGTATTGTTCAAAATATCCTCGTACAATAGATTCTAGGATATCCAGACCTTTCTCACCTCTGAGCAAGGCCGGATCAAACCGCTGATTCACTAATTCGCCGGTCTGCATCATAAACAGATCGGTGTAGGCCACCGAGGAGAGCGCCGCAGTAGGTCCATTTGTATCCCGTCCACTCATAGGAGAGGCGTTATCCGCCTGTGGCGTGAACGCATGTCTTCCGTCTGGCATGGCGCCGACCTGCTCCCCCAGCGTCACATTGTAGGATTGAGTGGAAACCAACGCCGTATAGCGCCCTCCATGGCCGTCCTTCAAGTCAGTAAACTGCAGTTCATCGCTCAGCCAGCCTGTGAGCGCACGTGCATAGTCATCCACCAACTCATCGTTATTTCCAAATTTGGGAGCTCGGTTCAGCAAGAGCTGGCGAATGTTCTCACGTCCCGCAAAGTCTGTTGCCAAGGCGTCCATCAGTTCCGCCATGGTCAAGTATTTTTCTTTGAATACGCAGACATCGATCGCGGCGAGGGAATCCGCCACATTGGCTGGGCTGGTAATTGCGCAGACAGAGAATTTATGAGGAGCTGCTCCTTGCTGCAGATATTCCCCTTTCTCAATACAGCCCGCCGTGAAACACGAAGCCGTAAATGTCGGCAACAGATATGCGTGACATGCCTGGACCCGCGCAAAAACCTTCAACCACTGCACCGCAAAATAATGAATCTGTGTGCGGAATGCTTCTATCACCTGGCCCATGGACGTAAAGGTCCGCACATCGCCTGTATGAAGACCGATTTGTTTTTTAGAAATCGGATCCAAACCATCATTCAATGTAATTTCAAGAATTTTATAAGGGTTGAAGAAACCCACATTGGCATTTTCATCGGTAATGCCAGGCACCATATTTTCCACACAACCACAGACACAGTATTCGCGCGCTTCTTTGATATTGTAACCCATAGAGAGCAGGTTTGGAATACATATATTGTCATTGAAGAACGCAGGATGACTATTTCCACCTCGTACGCACTCCAAGGCCAGGCGGAATGTATTGCGGTTGATGTTGTTATGGTAGCGGAACGACATAGCCGGTTCTTTGGTAGGCATTTCCAAAATAGAGCGGAGGATCAGGTCTGTCAGCGGATTGCAGGCGTCTTTCCCATCCGCTTTCTGTCCACCTAGGAACATATGCATCCACAAGGGGCATCCGGCATAAGACTGCGCTTCCATCGCAGGACGATATATCTTGATCTCGGAGACCTTAAGTTTCAGCTCATTGACCAAGTCAGAAATAAAGTCCTCACTCACACCGTTTTTTAGATCTGCCTGGTAGAAAGGATACATGTATTGGTCAAAACGTCCAAGACAGTGATTGTGTCCATTGCCCTCGAGCATGAATGCCAAGTGCGTAAACCAAACTAACTGCGTAGCCTGATGGAAGTTTTTCGGCGGATGCTCTGGTACGGTGCGGCAGTTCTCCGCGATTGTCAAAAGTTGTTGACGGCGCTCGGCATTTGAGCACTCCGCAGACATTTTTTCAGCCAGATCGGCATACCGGTGTGCATGGTCAATAATTGCCTCCATCACAATGATAAAGCTCTCCCAAGTATTCTTCCGACCAAGGGCATCTACGTCTACATTGTCAAGGGAAGCGATCTGTTTTCTACACTCGTCAATGTAGAAACGGTATCCCCTCTTGACCAAATTGTAATAATCCGGGGCGTTTGCGCCAGTATCCTTTTCTCTACTGCCAATCGTAAAGATGCCCAGTTCTTCCATCAAAGCAGACTCACTATCGATCTGTTCCTTTGTATAGTCGCCAAAGGTATGCCCCTTCCACTTGGAGGCCAAATCCTTGAGTTCCTCTTTCTCTCCGGGAAGGAATTGGTATGGATCATATGCGCGGGTGTCTGCATTTTCAATCTCGTCTGACAACCAAGAGAGGACATCCACAAAAACGGGGCATCCCACTAGCCGTGACGCCGTGTGGCCCGCCAGTAAAGAGTCCTCATCAATAAAAATAGTTCGGTTTTCCAGAAAATATTTAAAAAACTTGGCACGATGTAAAACCATCGGCTCATTGGACACTTGGCTATAGTACTTTGTGACCAATCGAGCACGGTCCAAACAGATTGTCGGTGTCGTTGTGCGCTGACGCTCCCGCAATCGCTTTATTCTTTCAGACAGCATAAAAAATCCCCCTTTTTTTCTCACATTGAAGTATCTTGCTGATACAAGTAATCAAAACTTCTTTATCGGCTCACGCTTAATGGGCGGGCCTGCCTTCTTTTAATTCAGTGGCTGTAGAGCTGATAGTCTGTAAGCATCACACCCCGGCAGTTCATGGTATCGGACAACTCCTCCACCAGATTCTTGACGCCAGCGGTCTTGATGGCCAGCATCATGATGTAGGGATCTTTGACATCGATGAAATTGTTCAGATAATCCAGCATATTGTCCTTTAGTTGCGTGCCTCTGGCCACCAAGTCAGCTGCTTCCTGATCCACTGCACAGAAGTCGATTGCATGGAGCACTTCCGGCACATATGCCTCCAGCTCCCTAGCCAGCGCCAACTTCCGGACAATCTCCTCGTTGGTCACCTGATCATCCAGTCCACAGTCCGCCATCACAGTGACAGCGTGCCCGGTCTGATAGTAAACTTGGCCCGCCATATCAAAGAGCAGGCAGGTGCACAGGTGTGCATCGTTCAGGCCGATCTGCCCCTTTGCCCGGCCCAGCTTGTTAGTGAATACCATGGAACCAAATGCCTCATCCCCATGGATCTGCTTCAGAGCTGCAAGGAACACCAAGCGCTTATAGGGGGAGTGGAACATATCACCGAAGGAGTGGGCCACCTTTGCGCCCAGCAGATCCTCGGCGATGTACTTCTCTATCAGAGCCATCCCAATCAGCTGGCCCATATCGCCGCACTTATCGCCATATCCGTCGTCCAGATTGGAGTGGACCAAGGTACCGTCTGCCCGGTGCTCACCCATGACGGCCATCGCCATCACAGCGGAGCGGGTTCTGGCCTCGGTGTCCGGAAACTCCGGGTAGTCCCATCCGAAGAACTGAGAGATATTGCCCATGGTAGTAACGCCAGCCCTCAGGGCGGAGCAACAGGATTCAAAGGAAGCGGGACTGCCAATCATATTGTCTCCCAAGTGGGGCTGAGAGAAAGAGAAAGATGCCAGCTCCACCCAAGCATCAGGAGTATTAAGATATAGCCCGTTATGAGCTGCGGCATCCTGTCGCATGGTGGCGGGGAGGGCCATGGAGGGATCCAGTGATACACCGAAGCGGTCCAGGACCACGCCGCTCTCAGCCAGCTGGCCCTCCAGCCGGGTCATGTCCCGTACCATGGCCTCCCGGCTGGGGAAGCAGAAGTGGGTGTGGTACATTAGTCCGCCTTTTCGGGCCATGACAGCCTTGTACTCCTTCTCAGACTTGAATCCGTGGGCTTTGCACCAGGCGGTCTGAGGAATCTGGATGGTCTTGGCCTCCCGGCGAGCATCCTCCAGGAAGGCAGCACTGTCCGCCTTTGGCATATTCTGCAGCAGTTCAGTCATCTTCCGGTTCACAAAAAGCCTCCCTATTTAAGAATATTCCCCCAGGGAAAAGGTTTCTGCCATGTCGCTTCCGATCAATCCATGATAATGCCGCCGTTGACATCCAGGATTTCGCCATCGATATAGGATACCTTATCATTGCACAGGAAACAGACAGCCTCCGCGATCTCAGACAGCTTGCCCAGACGGCGGGCGGGAATCCGGGGCAGGTAGGTCTTCCAGCGGTCAGAGGCCAGAACAGTCTTGGACTCCACCCAGCCGGGAGCTACGCAGTTGCAGTTGATACCAGTGCCGGCCAGCTCCAATGCAAAGGACTTCGTGAAGCTGATGACGCCGGCCTTTGCAGCAGAGTACACACCTACGCCCTCGGCAGGATTCTTGCCGTCAATGGAAGCGATGTTGACAATACGACCATACTGATTGGGCAGCATGCTCTCCTTCACCACAGTCTGGGTCATGAAGAACAGGCCTTTTAGATCAATGCCCATCACGAAGTCGAAGTGCTTCTCATCGGCATCCATCACAGGGCAGGCCGGATAGACTCCTGCGTTGTTCACCAAAATGTCGATCTTGCCGGTTTCCTTTACGATCTTCTGGACACCCTCGCGGATCGCGTCCACATTGGAAATATCCAGCACCATGGGATAGACCTTGCGTCCCATCCCGCGGATCTTCTTCACCACTTCCGTCTCGTCATCAACCTTCAGGTCGGCAATGATGACGTCGGCACCGTATTCCGCGAACTTCTCTACGATGACACTGCCAATACCGCTGGCGCCGCCAGTCACCAATGCAATTTTGCCTTCAAACATATGTAAGACTCCTTCTTTTTCAAAATATATGGGCACTGATCAGATGATCAGTCCTCATGCACTTTCTGACCCTCGGGGTCCTTTTCATAGTCATAGCGATATATGCCTTTGTTCAAGGCCGCCCACAGGATGGAGAAGATGGGCACCAGATACATGAAGTAGTAGGGCAGATAATCCAGCGTGGCAACGCCCAGCGCACCGGCGATAAACACACCAGAGGAGCCCCAGGGAACGATCGGGCAGAAGGTCAGGGCACCGTCAGAGATGGAACGGGACATGACACACTTATCAATGCCCAGCTCCTCATACCGCTTGCCGAAGGCCTTGACGGGGACGAGAGCCGCCATATAGGGATCGCAGAACACATAGCCGCCCAGAGCGGATACGATAGTCGTGCTGGCTACCAGCCCCGTCTGGTTACGCACCAGGAAAGAGATCTTCTCCACGATGCTGGACAGCAGGCCAGTACGCTCGAACAGGCCGGCCATAGCCAGAGAGACAATCATCAGCATCAGAGTGGAGGCCATTGCCAGCATACCGCCGCGGTTGCAGATGGAAGCCACCGTCACGACGTCGGTCTCGACCGTGCAGCCGTGCATCATCACATACAGGGAATCACCAAAGCTGCGGCCCTGATACAGCCACGCGGTCAGGGCTCCGATGATGGCAGCCAGAGTCAGGGAGGGTACAGAGGGGACCTTCAGGATCAGCATGATAATCAGGGCCACCACAGGGATCAGGGTAGGCAGGCCCAGCTTGAAGGTCTCAGCCAACCCGCCGGTGATCTCTGTCACAGCGCTCATATCCATGTTCTCACCGCTGTGCCCCATGCCGAGGACAGTGAAGATAATGAGGGACACAACAAATGCGGGAGCGGTCGTCCACAGCATCCGGCGAGCGTGCTTGTAGATATCAACCTTGGACACACCGGAGGCGAAAATGCAGAAGTCGGACAGCGGAGACTGCTTGTCGCCGAAGAAAGCGCCGCAGCAGACCGCGCCGGCGGTGATAGCGACCGGGATGCCCAAGCCCATGGAGATGCCGATGAAAGCAATACCAATGGTGGAGGCGGTGGTCCAGGAGGAGCCCGTCATCGTGGACATGATCGCACACATGATGGCCACAAAGGGCAGGAAAATCGCGGGGTTGATCAGCTCCAGGCCCAGATAGATGATGTAGGGCACAGTGCCGGCCGCCATCCAGGTACCCACCAGCATACCGATGATGCAGATGATCATCAGCACCTGAGTGGATTCACTGATGGACTTGATCATGGCGTGCTCTAGATCCTTATAGGGGACGTGGAGGCACATGCCATAGAGGAGAACAACCGCCGCCGCAAAGACGACGGGGATATGCGCGTCCAGCCCCAAGACAAGGATTCCCACCAGAATGATGGCAGTGGCAAGCACAAATACCAGCAGAGACAATCCGAATGTTGCCTTTTTCTCATAAACTTCCTTTTTCATATGAGCATCATTCCTTTCATTCATTTTCATTAGCAGCTATAAGTGAAACTGAAAAGCACAGGAATTCAAAGGATCACACCTATAGGTGAAAAAAATTCAATCAAATTGAAAGAAGTCAAATCAGCAAGATAAGATGCCATCTGCCAGCAGGAGGCTCATTCAGTTCGCATCTGCCCGTATCAAAACAATGTCCTGTACTCACGGACTTGTGAACAGTGCCCAGACAACAGGACGATGGATAGAATCATAGCCGCTTTTATGCTTCCCCCATTTTTCATTTCAGCTGTAGCGCACTCCATACTCCTTGCGGTCTCCCAAGACGCCCTTTACCACATCGGCGTTTCCGGGCGGGCACCCTACCACCCAGCGGAATCCCATCTCATCGGCCAGTTTCTTGGCGCAGATACCGACGCACACGGTATTCTCCGCATTGGCACCCTCTGGCAGATGCTCCTTGGTGCAGGGGCCGACGCAGACATTCATATTCTCCAGATACAGGAATAGGTCCTGGGCCTTCATATCCATCAGTGCGCTGATGACAGTGTTGTGGCAACCTGTACAGGCGTCCTTGCTGAAAATCAGATTGAAGGACGTGGGAATCCCCTCAATCGTCACCTCACTGGAGCGCTTGAAACGGCTGGCAACCTCCTCGATCTGCTTCCCAACCACTTCGATCTTCTTCAGGTCCATCTCGCCCATACCGCGTTTATGAGCGGCCTCGGTAATCATAACCTCTTCCGGCTCATAACCCATGATCTTTCCCGTAACAGCCTCGCAGGCCACCAGGTCCTTGGAGCCAATAATCAGATCCATCTCCTTGGTCTCGCCGAAGATGGGACCCAGTCCCTGCTGACCGAACGTGCCGTCCACGATCTCGAGAACAGGCTTGAGGGTCTTGCACCAGTCTACCACACCCTCGATCAGTCCCTGCTTGTGGAAGTCCTTTTTCTGCACATCCGTCAGTAGGCCCTTGAGGTTTTTCAAGCCCAGTGTAATCTCCGTCTGATCATGGGTCTTCATGACCGGTACAGTGATGATGGCATCCGCATCGCGGACCAGTTCCCAAGTATTGATTTTGTCAAATACCACGCCATCCTCCACTGGCATGACGCATCTGGCATTCTCTTTATTCTTGAGGTCAATGACGGGAATGCCTTTGTCTCTCAACTCCTGATAGCCGCACTTGGCAATGGTCAGCTCTGTGTCAGCACCTGCAGCGGAGGATTCTGCAATAACCGGCACGCCGCCCACAGCCTGCACAGCCTCATAGATTGCAAGGCAGACTTCCCACCGAGTGATGCCGCCGGAGAGACGGTCCGTGGGGCAGGCCACCAGATTCGGCTTGATGATGACCTTATAGCCGGGCTTGATAATATCCTCCAGACCGCCGATCTGTTCAATTACCTGATCAACTGCCTTCTTGATGGATTCGTAGCTTTGATCCTGCGTTTTCACTACAGCAACTTTTGACATATGCACACAACCTCTTCCCCTTATAAAGTTGACCGCCAGATAGACCCCGCGAGTGGCCTAACCCTTGTCCAAGTAATGCCATCTTTGCAGAATGATGCTATTACTTAAAAACAGTATAATGCATAGCAAAGTACAGTTTACAAGGGACTACACAGGGTAACGGTCTGACGGGAGGTGTGCCGCCCGTCAGATTTTCCATGTGATGTTCAAGCTGTCACTTGTAGCGGCAACGGTGGTAATCATCAAATCCACCACACGCCGCTTGTCATCAAAGGATACATTGTCCCATGTGTCGAGGTAGCCGGAAATCTGGCTGACCTGTTCCGGGCTGATGGCTTCCACCGTCAACTCCGCTATCCTCGCCAGAAGTTCCTGCTTGCGTCCGTCCAGTTCCGCTATCTTCACATTCACATAGGAGAGCAGGACATTGTTTGCACCCGTCAGACTGTCCACCAGCTTTTCAATCTCGCTGTCCACATGGAGAAGTTCCACTTGCAGGGCGGCGATTTTCGGGTTTGCCTTTGCCGCTTTTTTTCTGCCCGTCAGCGTTTTGTAGCTTGCCAGCTTCTTCACCATCTGCTGATAAACAACCGCTTCCAGCTCCGAAGTGATGATTTTCCCGCACCCGGCACAGCTTTTATTGTCCAGCCGCTTTGTGCAGCGGAGATATTGCTTTCCCACAGGATTGTTAATGCTCATAAGGGCATACCCGCAGTTTCCGCACTTGATTTTTCCCGCCAGCCATGTATGGGTGGCTTTCCGGGCAGACTGGATTTTCATGTTGTTCATCAGCTTCTTGCGGCAGGTCAGCCAGATGTCGGAGGGGACAATGCCCTCATGGGGAGCCAGCACCAGCATTTGGTCTTTCAAGTCGTTCTTTTTGCTGGGCTTCACATCCCGCCCTTGATACAGATAGCAGCCATTCATGCCGGTAAAATCGGCAGCGTCATTGACAATGATTGTCCCTTGACTTTTGAAAAATTCGTACACATCAAGGTCTGCCTGCACATAGACAGGATTGCGTAACATCTGCGCCAGCGTGGGGCGTATTAGTTCCTTGCCGTTGAATAAAATTCCCTGTTCGGCAAAGTACCGGGTAATGTCCCCGTAGGAGGTTGTGGGCTGGGCGTACATCTCAAACATCAGCCGGATATTTGCCGCTTCCTCCGGGTTTACCACCAGCTTCTTTGTGTTGATACCGTCCATCTTAATCGGCTCTGTATGGAAGCCGTAAGGGGCTTTCCCACCCATCTTGAAGCCTCGCTGGCTGCGGGAATAATAAGCGTCCGTCACCCGCTTCTGTATCGTTTCCCGTTCAAGCTGGGCGAACACGATACAGATATTCAGCATAGCCCGCCCCATCGGGGTGGAGGTATCAAACTTTTCCGTAGAGGACACAAACTCTACATTGTACTGTTGGAACAGCTCCATCATATTGGCAAAGTCCAGAATGGAACGGCTGATACGGTCGAGCTTGTAAACCACGACCTTTGCAATCAAGCCCCGCTTGATGTCCCGCACCAGTTCTTGAAACTTCGGACGGTCTGTGTTCTTGCCGCTGTACCCCTTGTCTGTGTATTCCTTGCAGTTACCGCCTTTCAACTCGTATTTGCAAAATTCAATCTGGCTTTCAATGGAAATGCTGTCCTTTTTGTCCACCGATTGTCTTGCATAGATTGCGTCTATTCGATTATTCATATTGTCGCTCCTTTTCTTAAAAAAGAAACGGAGCTGCTGACAGCTTTATTATACCGCCAGCAGCCCCGCAAATCAACGATGGCTTCGGAAAACCTTATGCCCCGGCTTCCTCACTCTGCCGTTTGTCGGCATACTTGCGGAACACCTCATAAAGCTGCTGTTCCAGCTCCCGGCGTTTTGCCGCTTCCTGCTCCGGCGTGAACACCGGGGAGAGGTTTTCCAGAGTGATTTCCCTGCCTTGAAAAGTCACGACTTCCGTTTCCTTTTTGTATCTGATAGTGGTACTTATAAAATCACCTTTCCTTTCCATGCTGCCGCTTCTGCCGTTTCAGTTCCGCCAGTATATCCGGCGGGATACGGTCAACCAGCCGCTGTAAATTGTCCAGTTCGCTTTTCAGCTTTGCCCTTTCCATCGTATCTTTCATCTTGCCTTTTTCACCGGCTTTTGCCCTTGCTTCCAGCTTTTCGTTTTCCGCTAACAGGTCATTGATTGTGACCTTGTATTTTTTCAGTTGCCCGGAGAAATTCTCCATCTGCGGGAACCACTTTTTCAGCATGGAGAGGGCTTCCTCTTTTTTCTTTCCGGCGTTGAACGGGGTAATATCGCCCAGCGTGGCTTCAATGGCTCTTGCCTGTTTGGAGAGATTGACCGCCTGCTTGAACAGACGGGTGGGGATATGCTTCCTGCCTGTCTTGCTGGCACTTTCCCCACGCTCCAAGTCAGGATATTTCTCCACCATATAGGCGTGAAAATCGTCCTGCCACTTTGTCAGGTTTGCCCGGTTGCCGATAATCTCCTTTGCACACAGGCGGTTGTCCTCTGTCAGCGGGACAAAGACCAAATGCAGGTGGGGTGTTTTCTCGTCCATGTGTACCACTGCCGACACGATATTTTCCCGACCTACCCGCCCGATTAAGAAATCAGCCGCCCTCTGGAAAAACGCCTGTATCTCCTTTGGGGATTTCCCCTTGAAAAACTCCGGGCTGGCGGTTACCAGCGTATCGACAAACCGTGTGCTGTCCTTGCGGGTCCGGCACCCCGCCTGTTCAATCCGGCTCTGAATGAAGTGGTAGTAGCGTCCCTCCGGCTTGACGATATGGAAGTTGTATTTGCTCCGGCTGGTGTCAATGTCGGGGTTGCTGGCGTATTGCTCTTTCTGCCGTTCGTGATGGGCTTCCAGCGGTCTTGCCGGATTGCCCTTGTGTTTTTCAAATCGCAAAATTGCGTGTTGTGCCATAAACTCCTTTCCCCGTTCCTTTCCCTTCCGGGATTTTTTTCACAGGAAAATCCCGCAGAAAATATCTCGGATAGGAAGGGAATGGATAGAATATAAATCAGTATTTTTATCTTTGTATTTCTATATACCGTCCGATTTTCGTACTTCAAGAGGATTGATTATCGTACTCCATGAGTGCGGTTTTCAGTCCTCCGGCGTACCAGAACGGGATTTCTTGAAGTCGGTATTTGGAACCGCTTCATAGGATTTTGGGTAAATGCGGTTGGGTTTTCCACAGCCTTGCTTCTGGATTTCCACCAGTCCGGCGTATTGCAGCTCCCGCAGGGTGTTGACGGCTTTCTGCCGCCCACAGTGAAGCAGGGCAACAACCTCGCAGATTGGGTAATACAGGAAAATCCGCCCGTATTCGTCCGCCCAGCCGTTCTTACGGGACAACTCCGTCCGGCGTAGGATAAAGGCGTACAACACCTTTGCCTCGTTGGACAGAGGGCTGAATGTAGGGGCTTCAAAGAGAAAGTTGGGCAAGCGTGTGAAGCTGACTGCTTTCTCCGGCTGATGAATATAAATTGTGCTTGTCATATCGTGTTTTGTGGACAGTTAGAAGCCTGTTTCCGGGGGCAGACGGTAGTTTCTATTGCCTGCCCCTGTTCTGTGCTTGCAAAGCCTTGAAAATCAAGGACTTTTCAGCCCCTAACTGTCCACAGTAGACCTCCTTTTCCGTTCACTTTCTGTTTTCTGCCGCCTGTGAACTCTGGCGGCACAGCCGGGGCAGTATTTTGCCCGGTTGGATTTAGGGACGAACACACCGCCGCAGACCGCACAGCGTTTCAAGTCCTTATCCCGGAAAATCTCCGCTTCCAGCGTCCCGTCCAGCGGCAAGACCGCCCAGCGGAACCACTTA
>NZ_KI271654.1:18579-73506 GCF_000469445.2 Oscillibacter sp. KLE 1745
GCAAGACCGCCCAGCGGAACCACTTACAGCAGACCGAGAAAGAAGCCGTCTGCGGGCAGGCGCAGGTGTCCCCATCGTCAAGAACGATGCAATTGCCGTCCTCATAACAGCAGCACTCCCGGCGGATCAGGGCGTTTGCCTGCTTCCTCTGTGCCGGGGTCATGTGGCAGAGGGTACCGTCCGGCTTGCGCTCCAACGGTGGTAGGCGTTTATATGGATTATCTTTCATGCGTCCCTCCATTTTTCCTTAGCCGTTCTCTCCGAAAAGGCTTCCTGCCCCATTCCTGCGGCGTGTTCCGGCGTTGGCACGCTCCCCACAGCTTCGGGACAAGTTGTCCCGAAGTGACCTCTGGACAAAGTGTCCAGAAGTTGGCTCCTTGCGGTGCTTCCCCTGCCGGGGTATTCCTTTTCGGACGGTCATTTGGTTTTCAAGGTGCAGCTCATCGATGAACTACCCTAAGTCTACACCTAAATGACCGCCCGTCCCGTATATCCGAAAGGTAGGAAATCCGCCAAAAAAACTGCCTATTTCCACGCTCTCGGAATTGTGGTAGAATAGAAAAAGAATAATGCGAGGTGATAGAGATGGATAAGTTGGAGTTATTTTCAAAGTGCTTAAATTTAGTAGAGGGCAGGGAAAATCCTGAGAGTTGGTGGGGATGGTGGAACGAACACGAATCCGAAGTGGAAAAACTATTGAACCACGGCGAGTTTTTGAAGTTAAAACCCCGGTCGCATGGATTTTCTTGGGTACCAGTATTTGGTAGCCAAAAGGGAGCCATCACTATTCTGGAGAAGAACGGAATAGCGTTTGAAATTAGCAATCTCTATCAAGAACGGTATCTGGAGGAATTGGACGCTTACTGTAAGGAACAGAAACGAGTACAACGGGAAAAGCAAAAGAAATTCAAGGCACAGCACCCCGAATGGTTTACTCAATACCCTAAGTTCTCAAAAATGTTGGCAAAAGTCTTGGACTCCTCTGATGAAATAAAATCTGCTGCAACTGTGGAGAAGATTGTAGAGATAGAAAAGAAATTAGGATTTATTCTCCCAACACAAGTTCGGGAATTTTTTCTCATAACTGAGGGAGTTAATGTATCTACAGGTTTGAGTATCAGCTTATCCCAGCTCTTTAATCTAACTATTCACGAGGAGCATTATTGTGTACTAGGCGAATTTTGGAAAGAGGCTGACGGAGATTTACTCCTACTTCGCCCCGGCGAAGAAACTGTCTGGTACTATGCCCATGAGCAAGACAAAGTAAAATTTTTGCGGAATACCATGTATGAATTGTTAGAAAAAGAGTTAGTGAATTATCTGCGAGAAAATTAAAAATATTTTTGACTATCAAGCAGACAAGGAGGGGGAGCATGGAACTATCCATACAGGAACGATTGAAAGACCTGCGTGTGGAACGAGGGCTGACGCTGGAACAGCTTGCGGAGGAAACTCATCTTTCCAAATCTGCTTTAGGCAATTATGAGGGAGACAATCTCAAAGACATCAGCCACCATGCCCTTATCCAGCTGGCAAAGGTTTATGAAGTGACCGTTGATTACCTGCTGGGACGCTCTAAAACAAAAAATCACCCAAACGCCGATCTTGCAGACCTGCGCTTGAGTGATGATATGATTGAACTATTGAAAAGTGGGCGGGTGGATAATTCCCTCTTGTGTGAGCTGGCGGTACACCCGGATTTCCCCCGGCTGATGGCTGACCTTGAAATCTATGTGAACGGAACGGCAGTCAAGCAGGTACAGAGCGCAAATGCCATTGTGGATATTATGAGCGCAACCATTATGAAGCAGCACAATCCCGGCTTGTCCGACCCGCAGTTAAGGCAGCTTGTCGCCGCCCATATTGACGATGACAGCTTTTGCCGCTATGTGATACAGCAAGACATAAACAAGATAGCCCTTGACCTGCGGGAAGCCCATAAGGACGATTTTTTCAGCGTTCCGGAGGACAATCCGCTGGAAGATTTCTTGCAGACCGCCGAGGAAACTGCCAGTCCAGACAGCGACCCAGAGCAAGCGGCTTTGGCGTTTATCTGTAAGCGGCTCAAGCTGAATTTGAAAAAGCTGTCCGAGGAAGAAAAGAAGTGGCTGAAAAAGATTGCACAGAAGTCGGACTTGCTGAAAAATCCAAACCCGCAGCGGGGGAGAAAATAGAGAACGAGAAATTGGAGGGAGTAAAGGTGCAGGAGGCAATTATAAAATTGAAACTTCTCGGTCAAATGCCAGACGCAGTGAAAGATGACCCTACAGAAGAAACCATCAACATGTATGACGAATTGCTCTCCAATGTAAAAACGCCATTGACAAGAGAAGAAGTAGGCGTATTGATTGACATTTTTCCCGAAGGTGGAATGTATGGAGTAGAGTGGGATTTGCTAAAATTGGTAGAGTCTTATTTGATAGAAGCACCATCAAGTGAAGAGTATCGAAAATTGATTACTGCTTGTCCAAGTGAAGAATGGCGAGAAACTATGCAAGCCCGTTTAGATAATTGGGAAAACAACAAACAATAACTTGTTGGGGAGATAGCAAAGCCAGTCGAGCCAGTCAACGGTCAAGATGAACGGCGCATTTCATGCGCCGCCGTTGACAGCCCCGCCCGTCTTTGCTAATGGGCAATCAAGGCGGGAAAGCCCTAAAATGGCTTCCCGCCCATTTCTAAGAACTGATAAGTCAGATTTGCTGAAAAATCCAAATCCACAGCGGGGACGGAAGTAGAGAACAATAAACTTGAATTCGCACCGCCCAAATCTTTCACCCGTTATTAGCGGTTATAAGCAACCGTCAAAATCGGCGCAAAGCATTGAAATCACTTGGTTTATTGAGAAATCAAAACCACCCAAAATTATCTTCCTTTATACGCTGTTACCCTTGACCGCGTGAGCTGATAAGGGCAAAATCAAGGGAAAACCCCATGCGGGAAACACAATTATTTGACAAACGGCTGACAGTGATGTGTTAAGTCAAACTGAATAAGAATCCACCGGCAGGTCCGGTTACGGTAAGGGAGCATTGCGTGTCAATGCTCCCTTTTACTATACCACAGACCGCCGTTGAGAGATAGATAAAATCTGTGGCAGAACGGAGGTGTCAGATATGCCGCAGGCGATCTTTGCGTACCATCTCGGCATGGACGCCGAGCAATACGCCTTTTTCCGCATCCCCAAGCTCCTGATCACCGAGCCGTACTTTCGACGGCTCTCCACCGACGCGAAGCTGCTGTACGGCCTCATGCTGGACCGCATGAGCCTGTCCATGAGAAACGGCTGGATGGACGATGACGGCCATGTATATATCTATTTTACGCTGGAGGAGGCGTGTGAACAGCTCTGCTGCAAGACGGATAAGGCGGTCAAGCTGTTCGCGGAGCTGGACAGCGCCAAAGGCGTGGGCCTCATAAGGCGGGTCAAGCAGGGGCTGGGCAGACCGGCGAAAATCTATGTTCTCCGCTTCATGGGTATAGAGGACGAACCAGGCGAGGATACACCGGAACCGGAGCCTCCGAGCTGCCGAAATCCAGACTTCGGAAAAACCGAAGTCAAGAGTTCTGAAAAACCGAAGTCTGGACCTCGGAAAATCAGAAGTCAAGACCTCGGAAAAACCGAGTGTAATAAGACTGATAAGAATAATACTGAGTTGAGTAATACTGATTCATCTATCCATCCGGGCGCGCAGCCGGAGGAGGTGATCGAGGAATACCGAAAAGAGATTCGGGAAAATATCGAGTACGACCACCTGCGCCGGCAGCATCCCTACGACGACATCGACGAGATCGCGGACCTCATGCTGGAGGTCCTCTGCACACAGGGTAGCTTCATGCGGATCGGCGGAAAGCAGCTTTATACGGCGTTAGTGAAGGAGCGTTTTCTGAAGCTGGATTCCTCCCACATCGAGTATGTGCTGGACTGCCTGCGGGAGAGCACCGCGGACATTCGCAACATCAAAGCCTATCTGCTGGAGATGCTGTTCAACGCCCCAGCTACCTGCGGCAGCTACTACCGCGCCAAAGTGAATCACGACTTCCATGACAGCGGATAGGCAGAGCGAACAACTCTGCTTTTTTGAAACCCATTTTACGACTGAAAGGAGCATCGAACCCGTGAAAACAATCGCACTGGCAAATCAGAAGGGCGGCGTGGGTAAGACCACCACAGCTGCCAGCCTCGGCATTGGCCTTTCTCGGCAAGGTAAAAAAGTCCTGCTGATCGACGCCGATGCACAAGGCAATCTCACGCAGATGTTGGGCTGGCCGCAGCCTGACGAATTATCCCCCACGCTCTCCACCCTGATGGAGAAAATCATCGCGGAGCAGCCCATCGCCCCCGGTGAGGGCATCTTGCATCATCTGTCCGGCGTCCACCTTGTCCCCGCCAATATCGAGCTGTCGGCACTGGAGGTCACGCTGGTCAACACCATGAGCCGGGAAACGGTACTGCGGCAATATCTGTCCACAGTAGCAGATCGCTATGACTACGCGCTCATCGACTGTATGCCGTCCCTCGGTATGCTGACCATCAACGCCCTGACTGCGGCGGACAGCGTGATTATCCCTGTGCAGGCGCAGTATCTTCCAGCCAAAGGACTGGAACAGCTTTTGCGAACCATCACCCGCGTGAAACGGCAGCTCAACCCGAAGCTGGAGGTGGACGGCATTGTGCTGACCATGGTGGACAGCCGTACCACATTGGCACGGGAGATCAACGCGCTCGTCCGTAAGACCTACGGCGGCCATGTGTTCGCAAGTGAAATTCCCCGTTCCATCAAGGCAGCGGAGATCAGCGTGGAAAACAAAAGCATTTACGACCACGACCGCAGCGGCAAGGCGGCGCTGGCGTATGAAAATCTGACGAGGGAGGTGTTGAGCCTTGGCAAGCAAATTAAGCGGCATCGAACTGACCCGGTACGATGACCTGTTCAAAACGGACGCGGAGCGTGAGGCCGACCGGCAGGAGCGGATTCAGATCGTCCCAGCCGCAGAGGTTTTCCCATACTCCCGCCAGCCGTACACCATCGAACGCCCCACGCCTGATTTGGTGCGGCTCATGGACAGCATCGAGCATATCGGCATCGCTGAGCCGTTGATCGTTCGCCCCCGCGAGGGCAGCGGGTATGAGATCATTTCCGGTCACCGACGCGATTACTGCGCGAAGGCCGTGGGATTGGATACCCGCCCCGTCATCGTCCGCAATTACAGCGACGAGGAAGCGGACATTCTTGTTGTGGACTACAACATCAACCGCGAGGACTTGCTGCCCAGCGAGAAAGCCAAAGCCTACAAGCTGAAGCTGGACGCCATGAAGCGGCAGGCTGGACGGCCTTCTAAAAATTCTGCCCAAGTTGGGCAGAATTTTCAAGGGCGCTTTTCTGTCGAACTTTTGGCAGAGCAGGTCAACGAAAGCCGTATGCAAATTCAGCGTTATGTGCGTCTAAATAAGCTGATTCCTCCGCTATTGGACGCGGTGGACGCAGGAACGCTCAAGTTCGTTCCTGCGGCGGATTTCCTCTCCCACCTGTCCGAAAAAGAACAGACCTACCTCCTGCTGGTCATGGAGCGTGACGAAGTATCCCCGTCGCTTGGACAGGCCCAGCGGCTCAAGCAGTTCAGCGGCGAGGGCAAGCTGGAGAATAACATCATCGACCTCATCATGCGGGAGGAAAAGCCGTTGGAGCGCAAGGTCACCATCCGCAACGACCGCCTGCAAAAATACTTCCCCTCCAGCTACACCCCAAAACAGATGGAGGATGTCATCATCAAGCTGCTGGAGGGCTGGCACCGCAAGCGCCAGCAGGAACAGGCACGATGAGGAGGTGCAGCTATGCGACGAAATGAATTACCCGATGCCTGCTTTTCCATTCTGCCGTCCAGCGGTCAGCTTATTATCATCCGGCATGGTGAGCGCGGCTATTATCCCTCTGAGTGGGACACCGGCAGCCGGGAGGAAAACCGCGAGATCGCCAGCAGCCATAATGCGCGGCGCGGTATCACGGACATTCAGGAGGCCGCCATGCTGGCAGGTTCCATGTTCGGCTGGAACACACCGGGCGCGAACCCGCAATGGTATCTGGACAACGCCAAATATATAAACTCCAACATCGTCCAAGGCCATATCAAAGACCCAATCATGAGCGTGTACTATCCCGTCAGCAGTTTCTTACTGTGCTATGAGATCATGGGCAAACAGCACTTTTATCTGCCCGTGGACAAACTGCCGCAAGAGCTGATGGGCCAAAGGTCGCAGTTCATCATGCTGCCGGATATGGTATGTGGAGTACCGGTCATGCCGGTGACAGCGATTTTTGCACAAAACGGGAGCTGCACCGTCCAGTTAGAACACGGCAGCTATGTAGTGGGGGAAATGGTCAATCAGGAATACCACATCACCGCCCGCGTCCGCGTCGGCAGTGCCGAGTTTGTCATGGGCGAATGTGAAAAAGCCCCTGCCCCCTTTGTCACATGGCAGCGCAACTGCAAAAACGACGGGGACGGCCCGCCCAACTTCTTTTGGGGGCATTACCGCTCTGACCGTGCTTCTTGCATCGAGGACTTCTGTGAACGGGCCGGAAATGAGTACAAAAAGCAGAGAGATTATATAACGCAGCAAGAACACCAGCACACCGCGCTGAAGAAAGAACAAGGTGAGGCCAGATGACGAACTATCAGAAACGAAAAGAAAAGAATGACGAATATCGCAGCAAAATCATGAGATTTACTTTCCAGCTTTCCCTTGGTGATGGAGAAGTCCGAGATTGGTTTGAACAGCAGCCAGAAAAGGGTGCATACCTCAAAGACCTTATCTTACGGGATAAAGCGGAGCGGCTTGGATACGGAGAGCAAAAGGCACCAAAACAACGCAAGGTCGGTGATTACGAGATCATGCAGGAGATCCGCATGGGTGGGCGTGTTTTGCTCATGGGTTTTCATCCGATGGACGGAACCTATATGACCTGCTATGAACAGTACAGTTTCCTTGGAGAAAAGATATATCCAGAAGCAGTTGCCAGCAAGGACTATCTTGAGATTGCGAATACTTTTATAGAACGCTTGCAGATGCAGTTGGAAAAGGTAAAAGAGTTCCGTGCGGCCCGCAATATTCCGCAGGTGGTTTTGGGTGCAGAGGACTGCCTTCCCCAATCAGAGGAATCCTTTCAAGGCAAACTGATCGTTGTCCGCTCCAGCAGTCTTGCCCCGGAATACCGCACCGCAGACTGCCAACTCGGTTTTGCAATAAGTGGCTTCGGCTGTACGCCCGGTTCCCGTGGACGTGCGGTTTTCTTTCAGGAGCTGTATTCCGGTGAGCGTTGCCGTTGGGACGCTTCCGACATCCTTGGCGTAGCCAATCCAGAAAAGATACCGGATTGGGCGAAAGAAAAGCTGAGAGAATATGAAAAAAAGCGTACTGAGCCGAAAAAAGATAGAGGTGAAGCCAGATGACAGACCGAGAACCCGTAAATATCATGGGCGTTATCGCCTTTCCAAACCCTAACAAGGATGAGCGCATGATCCGCTTCATCGATAGTGAATACCACACGCTCTTTACCATCAAAGACGGGGAAAGCATCGTCATTACCCGCTTTGACGGTGAAAAGATGGTTTTGCCCTGTAAGTACATTGACGATTGCCATGTCTGCGTCGGCAACTCCGCCTATCATATTTGTGAGTTTGCAGAAATGCAGGAACGCAGCGGCAATACCTATGTTCCCAGAACGCCGAAAATCAGCGCCGAGATCGGCACCTATGAAATCTACCAAATCCCTGCAATCGCTGATGTAGACTACTGTTTCCGGCCTTATGCAGAGGCAAAGGGAAAACTCCAGAACGCTGATTATCAGCGTTCTTACGCCGGTATGTTCGCAAAGGAAAACTCGCTGGAGCATCTTTGGGCAAAGCACAACAGCGACCGCCGCCCCTTTGCCCGTCGGATGCGTTCCCTGTCCGTAAGCGACATCGTGGTACTGACGCAGGGTGGAAAGAAAACTGCCTACTACGCAGATACCATCGGTTTCAAGGAGATCCCGGAGTTTTTGGCACAACAGAGAGTGCAAAAGAAACACAAAGAACGAGGTGAAGCCAGATGAACTATGACGCACAGAAGGTGACCTATCAGGAGGTCACGATTTTTGACCGACCGGCATTGTTTACGGAATGCCGCATTGACCGAACCACCGTGCCGGAGGGTGTATATCGCTACGAGCTGCGCCATGGCGATGCAGATTGGGGTGAGCCGATAGAACTGTCACGGAGTCTCATGGTCAACTTCTATGGCACCGTTCTCACCCGTGAGCCATTCCAGCTTCCCATTGATGGGTGGATTCCGCTGGAGAGCGGCAACCTTTCCTTTCTGGATGGTGAGTGTCGCACCCTTGCGGAATTTCAGGAGAAATATCCCGCCAGTGATAAGGATGTCATTGACTTTTACAGCGTCAATGAGCCTGCACTGCACGCTCTCTATTTCTCTCGTAGCGAGGAACAGGACAAGACCGTAGGTTGCGTGGGACACCTGCGGGGTGATTTTGGCAGCGGCAAGCAGTTTTATACAACATGGTGGCCCCACCAGCAGGATGCGCTGAACACGCCGGAGTTTAAGGCCGACATTGACCGTACCGTAAACTGGCTGCGGGAGCAGCCGGGCTCCCCGCTGCGGGACTTTGACAGCATGAAACGCTACTGCAACCGGTATGAGCAGATCTGCGCCATCAAGGGTGCGTTGCTTCCCTCTTGCGGATTCATGGCGAAAACACAGCGGTATGTGTATATGCTCCGCTGTACGCCAGTTAAAGGTGATTACCAGTTTTATATTTATTGCTATCAGCGGAAGCCATTTGAAAAGGCCCAAAAAGAACAGCAAAAGAATGACCGGCTTGCAGTAAAAAAGCGGGCGGAGCCGGAGAGATAGGAGGTGCCAACTTGCCTACAAAATTTCAGCTTATTACGGAGCTATATGACCAGACTGTGCAGAGCGTCACCGGCAGCTATCAAAGCTGGACGGGCTTTCTCCGCGCGGCCTGCTATAACTACAAATGTCCCTTCGATGATCAGATTCTAATCTACGCCCAGCGCCCGGACGCCACGGCGGTCCTTGAGATGGAGCGCTGGAACCGTCAGTTTGGCCGCTGGGTCAATCGTGGGGCCAAGAGCATCGCCGTATTTGGCGATGACGGGCAAAACTGCTTGAAGCTCTATTTTGATGTTTCCGACACCCATGCGTCCCGTTTTGCCCGTCCGCTACCCATCTGGACGATGCACCCGGCCTTTGAGCCGGAGGTCATCGAAACGCTGGAGGCCACCTTCGGCAACCTGTCCGAAAAAGAAAATCTGGCGGACGCGGTGCGCTCTGCCTGCCACAATGCCGTGGCAGATAACATCACAGACTACCTGCAAGATCTCCGCGACTGCCGCGAGGACAGCCTGCTGGAAGAGTTGGACGACCTCAGTTTAGAGGTGTTCTATCGGGACGCGCTGGAGGTCAGCGTGGCGTATATGCTGCTGACCCGCCTCGGCCTGCGGGCAGATGACTATTTTTCACCCGATGAGTTCGCCCATGTTTACGAATTCAACACGCCGCCCACCATCAATGCCCTGGGCATCGCTACCAGCGACATTGCGGAGATGGGATTGCGGGAGATCAGCCGCACAGTCATGCAGGCTCAGCGGGATCAGTTTTTTGCAAACCGCGCGAGAATCGGTTATGATGACCGCACAGAACAACACAAAACACCCCATGAAAGGAGCGAGCAGCATGGAGATCACTTACAGGATGCAGAACGGCTTTCAGGTGCCGAATTTGATGATGCCCAGCGTACCGGAGGTGCATCTGGGCAAGTACGCGGAGCTGCGGAGAGAGTACCTGAAAAAGCGCCGCAGGGTGCTTTACACCAATCTCAAGACCAGCGGCAAGCTGACGGAGCATTTGGCGGAAATCGAGCAGACCGCGCGGAAGATGGTGGAGCAGACCGTGACGCAGATGGCGCAGGCCGAGGGCGTGACGGAGGAGCTGAAAGCGACCGATCCGCTGCGCTGGACGGGCCTGATGAACAACCTCAAGCACAGCGCGGAGGAGCTGGTGCTGAACGACCTGATCTACAGCTAAATCAAGAAGAAAACGCAAAGGCAGGAAGTGATGAGCTTCCTGCCTTTTCCTCTGCCGCCTCCCCTCAACCCACGGTAAAGGAGCTGTTTGCACAGTACAAACAAACCGTGGGCGACGCCCTGATGAAAGATGCGACGTTTGGAAACGCCTGCCGCAATTCAGACCGGGAGAACGCATTCTTGGAGGGGGCGGAGGCGATCCGGCGCATCGTCAGCGAAAGCGGCGATCTGCGGCTTGCCAAGCTCTATTACGATATGCCCGCATTCCATACCAGGCTGCATCAGGAACTTTTGGGCGAGACCTATCCCAAGCTGGCTGGCGGGGACTCGGCGGATCGCAGTGGGGACTACGCGCTGCTGGACCGTCTGCGCGCCGACTGCGACTACTTCCTCGGCGCTGGTGGCCGGAGTGAAAAGCACCTGTGGGCAGGCAGCGTTTACGCGCAGATCAAAAAAATGCGGGAGTTGTATGACGCCCTCCCGGAAAAACCGGAATGGCTGACCACAGAAGCCATTGATCGATATGCCGCGCAGATGGCCGCACCCTATCAGGTTGCAGCCTATCACCATTTTGAAAACGGCTTTGACGATAAGCTGGACTATCAAACGCTGGAAGAAGCGGAGGCCGCGGCGCAGGGCTATGTTGCCGGTACAATGGAGGAAGATGGTTTTGCCTATGACGGCGCTGCCGTCTATGACGCCGAAACACACCAGTGCCTCCGTGTCTACGGTGATTACCCGGACGAAAAGGCGCAGGAACAGGCAGCAGCCTTTGCACTGGAGCATGATACCGCACAGCAAAATACCGCAGAGCTGCCCGCCTTTCTGGATATGCACCTCATTGAAGCGAATCTGCTGGATGACGGCGGGCGCAAGCACAAGCGGCAGGAGATCTTTGAATACTTTCAGGCACACAAGAGCCTTGCGGAGCGCACAGAGTTCTTAAAAAACAGCTACAACGATATATGGGTGGAAGTCCTGACCGACGGTGTTCGGACAGGTTACCACGCCGAGAAAGACGGACTTTTGATGTGGGAGGGCAGCTACCTCTCCCGCACCTCAGAGTCCGTTTTTTCATGGCCGGTCATCACCGAAATGACCGAGGGCCTGATCGAGCGCGGCGAGTACAAAATTAAGCTGGGCCTGCAAAATGCCCCAATCGTCGCGGAGCAGCTTGCCCTATTCGACATGGGCGGCGACGCCCCGGTGTACGAGGCTCCGGCAGACACAGCCACCGGCATTCTGGCCCCGGCCCGCACGGTGCCGCAGGAGGTCATTGATCTGGCGCTCTGCACGGGCGGCAATGAACCCAACAGTGCGGAGCGCATCGCCGTATTTTATATGCGGGAGCGGCCAGAATCGGAAAATATATCATTTCTGCGCCGGGAGTTTGGCAGGGCGAACGGGCGCGGCATTGAATACGAAGGCCGCAAATACGCCGTATGGTTTCTGGAGGATGGCATCCGCCTCGCCCAAGGTGACAGCGTCCGCACCGGGTACAGCAAAACCGTGGTCACATGGGAACAGGCGTCGGCTCGTATTCTGGAACTGCTGGAGGCGGGGACTTATCTCTCCACGTCCGAACTGGCGCAGGCCCCGGACAAGGTGCTGCACGAAGCAATGGACGCGCTTTTGATGACGGCCCGTGACCTGAATGAAGAAGGCCGCGCGCAGGGCCTTTTCCCACAGACATTGGCGATCCATGACCAGCAAAAGGGCTACCCGGAGCTGGACGAGGACATGGTGGCGTTTGCAAAAACTGAGGGTGGGCTGCAAACGCTGGCGCAGGAATATCATGCCTTCCTTGACGCTTATGCCCAAGACCGCGACATTATGCGCTGGCGACTATCCGCTTACAACACCCACCGCATCGGTGTTGTGCTGGATGGCCTCTCCTACCCGGAGCGGCACTTTAACGCCCAGCCTGATTTCCTGCGGCAATGCAAAATGTTCATCACGCAGGACGAGATCGACGGTTTTTTCCTCTGTGACCATCTGGATAGCCGACTGGCCGTATATTCTCACTTCTGCTATCCCCACACGCCGGAGGAACACCAAAAATTCATCAAGGGCAGCTTTGGCGAGTACAGTGGCGGTGGCCGTGCCGGATACCAGCACACGAAAACATCAAAAGGGCTGGAGTATGAGCGCGACTATAATTTCAAGAAATATGATACCGTCCATCTGACCATCCCCAATGTGGTCAAGGAGTATGAGCGCCTGATCGCGCAGAAACGATTCCCCGGCGAGGATGCCATCGCAAAGATCCCGGAATATGAGCGGAGACAGGTGGCGCGGGCCATTTACTCCAGTCTGTACAATGCACCGGATAATGTGCCGCGTCCCTATTACATGGGTATGGATTATTATCAGGCAGTACCGCTGATTGAAGAAGAATTGCAGGATAGGTCCACTGCCATGTGGCTCATGGACGCATTGAATGCCCGGTTGGGTGAAATGCAAAAAGATGACCGCCACTATGAATTTGTCCATGAAACTCATTTTCAACTTTATGCCTATGTAAACGGTGAGTTCAGCCTGTTCAATCACCGGCACGATGGGCAACTGACACCGACCGTACCCAATGAGCCGACAGCGGCGTTGGTGCGGGAAGCTGCGACACCCTCCGAGGAAACCATGCCAACGCCACCGGAGCCCGTAATGCCCATGGAACCGGAAGTCCCCGAACCGCTCTCCATCGGTACACGCCTGACCATAGATGGACGGCAGTTTGAAGTGGACAGCGTAGACGATCATACGCAAAGGGTATCCCTTCGGGACGTGACCTTTGAGGCCGGAACGGGCTTTCCCATCTTCCGCACGGAACCGATCTCCTTTGTTCGGAAAATTGTGGAGCAGGCGGACCCAGCTGCGCTGGCCCCGCCGCAGCCGCAGACGGACGAGCCGCCTGCGGTACTCACCTCGCCGAAAAAGCAAAATGCGCTTGCCTATCCGCTGGACGCGGATGGCCGGAACTACCGCATCACCGATGACCACATCGGAGAGGGCGCGCCGCTGGAGCGTTTTCAGCGCAATCTGGACGCGATCCGTACCCTGAAAACCGTGGAGGCGGAGAACCGCAGCGCCACCGCAGAGGAACAGACGGTGCTGGCGCAGTATGTGGGCTGGGGCGGTCTGGCGGACTTCTTTGACGAAAAAAATCCTCGTTACGCTGAACTGAAAGAACAGCTTACCGATGCCGAATACGCCGCCGCCCGCGAATCCACGCTTACGGCGTTCTTTACGCCGCCTGTGGTCATCCGCGGCATCTATGCCGCCCTGGGGCAGATGGGCTTCACGCAGGGCAACATTCTGGAGCCAGCCTGCGGTATCGGCAATTTTCTCGGTATGCTGCCGGAAAGCATGAGCGGCAGCAAGCTCTACGGCGTGGAGCTGGATAATCTCTCCGGACGCATCGCCCGCCAGCTTTATCAGAAAAGCAGTATTGCGGTGCAGGGCTATGAGAAAACCGCTTTCCCGGATAACTTTTTTGATGTTGCCATCGGCAATGTCCCCTTCGGCCAGTTCCATGTGCCGGACAAACGCTATGACCGACTGAATTTCCCCATCCACGAGTATTTCATCGCCAAGGCGCTGGACCAAGTCAGACCGGGCGGCGTTATCGCCGTTGTGACCTCCAGCTACACCATGGACAAGCGCACCGCCAGCGCGCGAAAATACACCGCGCAGCGAGCGGAACTGCTGGGGGCCATCCGGCTGCCCAACAATGCGTTCAAGGCCGCGGCAGGTACGGAGGTGGTTTCAGACATTCTGTTCCTCCAAAAGCGTGAGCGCATGGTGGATATAGAACCCGAATGGGTACACCTTGCCACCAACGAGGACGGCATCCAGATGAACAGCTACTTCATCGACCACCCCGACATGGTGCTGGGCGAGATGAAGATGGTGTCCGGGCCGTTCGGCCCCACGCCCACCTGTGAGCCGTACCCGGAGCAGCCGTTGGAAGCACTGCTGGCGGAGGCCGTTCAGAATGTCCACGGTGAAATTACCGCTTATGACCGGGAGGAGGAATTGGAGGGTGAGGATCATTCTATCGAAGCCGATCCTGCCGTCCGCAACTTCTCCTATACACTGGTGGACGGTCAGATCTACTACCGGGAAAACAGCCGCATGAACCCGGTGGAGGTATCCAAGACGGCAGAGAGCAGAATCCGCGGCATGATCGAGCTGCGGGACTGTGTGCGGACGCTGTTGGAATACCAGACCGAGGACTATCCCGATGAAGAAATCAAGGCGCAACAAGCCAAGCTGAATACCCTCTACGACGCCTTCACCAGAAAATACGGACTCATCAATTCCCGCGGTAACGCCATCGCGTTTGACCAGGACAGCTCCTACTTCCTGCTGTGTTCACTGGAAATTCTGGACGAGGACCGGAACCTGAAAAGAAAGGCGGACCTGTTCACCAAGCGCACCATCCGCAGTCACAAACCCGCCGAAAAGGTAGATACAGCGGTGGAGGCGCTGGCGCTGTCCATTGGCGAAAAGGCCCACGTGGATATGGACTATATGGGCAGGCTCACCGGCAAGGACGAGGAGACGCTGTTTTCTGAACTGACCGGCGTGGTGTTCCTAAACCCCGCTTACACCGGCGAGAACGATGGGCATGAGAAATACCTGCCCGCAGATGAATACCTCTCCGGCAATGTGCGTCAGAAATTGGCGGTTGCCCAAGGCAAGGCGGAACAGGACCCGCAGTATCAGATCAACGCTGATGCGCTCGCGCAGGTGCAGCCCACCGACCTCACCGCCAGCGAGATCTCCGTCCGGCTGGGCGCTACATGGCTGGACACCGAATATGTCCGCCGGTTTATCTTTGAAACGCTGGGGACACCCCGCAGCGCGCAATGGGGCATGGAGGTCCACTATTCCGGCATCACCGGTGAATGGCGTATCGAAGGTAAAAGCAAGGATCGCGGCAACGTGAAGGCCATCAGTACCTACGGCACACAGCGCATCAATGCCTATGAGATCATCGAAACGACACTTAACCTGAAGGATGTCCGCATTTTTGATTACCAATACGATGAGGAAGGGCGCAGAATTGCCGTTCTGAACAAGAAGGAAACCGCCATCGCCCAGAGCAAGCAGGAACTCATTAAAGACGCTTTTGCCGAATGGATCTGGAAAGACCCTGACCGGCGCGAAGCCATCTGTAAGACCTATAATGTCCTGTTCAATTCCAACCGCCCCCGTGAGTATGATGGCAGCCACATCAATTTCAGCGGCATGAACCCGGAGATCACGCTCCGCAAGCATCAGGTCAACGCCATCGCCCACATTCTCTACGGTGGAAATACGCTGTTGGCACACGTTGTCGGTGCCGGCAAGACATTTGAAATGGTCGCGGCGGCGATGGAGTCAAAGCGGCTGGGCCTGTGTCAAAAATCTCTCTTTGTGGTGCCCAACCACCTGACAGAGCAGTGGGCCACTGAGTTTTTGCAGCTCTATCCGGCAGCGAACATCCTTGTCGCTACCCGTAAGGATTTTGAAACCAAAAACCGCAAGAAATTCTGTGGGCGCATCGCCACCGGCGACTACGATGCCATTATTATCGGGCATAGCCAGTTTGAGAAGATCCCCATGAGTGTGGAGCGCCAGCGGGTCATTCTGGAACAGCAGATCGACGAGATCATGGTGGGGATTTCCGATGCCAAGCGAGAAAAAGCGGAGAAGTTCACCATCAAACAGATGGAGAAAACCAAGAAGGGCCTGCAAGCCAAGATCGACAAGCTGAATGACCAGAGCCGCAAGGACGATGTGGTTACCTTTGAGGAATTGGGTGTTGACCGTATTTTCATTGACGAATCGCATTATTTTAAGAACCTTTTTTTGTATACGAAAATGCGGAATGTGGGAGGCATTGCCCAGACCGAGGCGCAGAAAAGCTCAGACCTCTTTATGAAGTGCCGCTATTTGGACGAGATCACCGGAGGGCGCGGCATTGTCTTTGCCACCGGCACCCCCATTTCCAACAGTATGGTGGAGCTTTACACCATACAGCGGTATTTGCAGATGTCGGCGCTGGAGGAACAGGGCTTGCAGCACTTTGACGCATGGGCGGCGAACTACGGCGAGACCGTCACCGCCATCGAGCTGTCTCCCGAGGGCACCGGTTACCGGGCCAAGACGCGCTTCGCCAAGTTTTATAACCTGCCGGAGCTGATGAGCGTATTCAAAAATGTGGCGGACATTCAGACGGCGGATATGCTCAAGCTGCCCGTGCCGGAGGCACATTACCACAACATCGCCCTGAAACCCTCCGAGTATCAGAAAGAGATCGTGGCGTCGCTGGCGGAGCGCGCCGAGAAGGTCCGCAACCGGCAGGTGGACAGCAGCGTGGACAATATGCTGCTTATCACCAATGATGGCCGCAAGCTGGCGCTGGATCAGCGGCTCGTCAACCCCATGCTCCCCAGCGATCCCAACAGCAAAGCCGCCAAGTGCGCGGAGAATGTGTTTGAGATCTGGCAGCGCACCGCAGACCAGCACTCCACGCAAATGATTTTTTGCGACCTGTCCACCCCGAAGGATGACGGCACCTTCAGCGTTTATGATGATATTCACGCAAAATTGCTGGAATTGGGTATTCCCGAAAACGAGATCGCATTCATCCACAACGCCAAGAGCGAAACTCAGAAGAAAGACCTGTTCGGCAAGGTGTGGAGCGGTCAGGTGCGTATCCTGCTGGGCAGCACCCAGCGCATGGGCGCTGGCACCAACTGCCAGCAAAAGCTCGTCGCTTTGCACCATCTGGATTGCCCGTGGCGTCCGTCCGACCTTCAGCAGCGTGAGGGGCGCATTATCCGGCAGGGCAACGAAAATCCGGAGGTGGACATTTACAGCTATGTCACCGAGGGCACCTTCGACGCCTACCTTTACCAGCTTGTGGAGAGCAAGCAGAAATTTATCAGCCAAATCATGACCAGCAAATCGCCTGTTCGCTCCGCCGAAGATGTGGATGAGCAGGCGCTTTCTTATGCCGAGATCAAGGCACTGGCCAGCGGCAACCCCATGATCAAGGAGAAGATGGACTTGGACATTGAGGTGTCCAAGCTGAAGCTGCTGAAAGCCAACCATCTTTCTCAGAAATACGCGCTTGAGGACGCCATCAGCAAGGGCTTTCCCAAGCAAATCGCGGAAACGCAGGCGCGAATCGCCGGGTATGGCGCGGATATTGCCACGGTCAAGGAGAATACCCATCCCAATGGGGACGGCTTCTCTCCGCTTACGCTGGCGGGCGTCACTCATGCCGACAAGAAGGAGGCGGGCGCGGCGCTGCTGACCATGTGCCAGACGATGCTCTCCCCGGAGGCGACACAGGTCGGCAGTTATCGCGGCCTGACGCTGGAGCTGTCCTTTGATACCTTCGCGCGGGAGTACCGCCTGACCATGATTGGGCAGCTCCGCCATACCGTTACGCTGGGAACCGATGTGTTCGGCAATTTGCAGCGCATGGACAATGCGCTGGAGGGCCTGCCTATCAAGGAGCAGGCTTGCCGGGAGCAGCTTTCCAATCTGCAAACGCAGCTGGAAACTGCAAAGACAGAAGTACAAAAGCCGTTTCCACGCGAGGCGGAGCTGAACACCAAAACGGCACGGCTGGAGGAATTGAATTCCCTGCTGAATTTAGACCACAAGGAGCCGGAGATCGTAGACACCGAACCAGACGAGGATCAAAGACCGCCGGAGCGCCGCAGACCGCAGTTGGAGCGGTAAAACCAATAGAAAATGGAGGAGATTATGGGTTATCAGGAAAGCTGGTTCTACATCGAGCCGCAGCACAAATTCAAGAAATTGATCCAGGCATACGAAAAGGCGGAGCAGTCCGGCTACTATGAGGTGGCCGGTGCGGAACCACATTCCGTTATTGTTTTGAAGCAGCCCTTTGGAGATATTCCTGCCGGGAAGAAGCTGCTTTGGGTGTGCGGCGACCGCGGATTCCACTGTGCCGCAGGGGTATTTGGCGGCGAGCTGAAATGCTCCGGCAGGCTTCGCGTGATCCCGGTGGAGGCGGTGCTGGACGGCACCGACGATCCCCGTATGGAGGGGCTGGACTTTGACAGTCCGGCCCCCAGCGAAAACGCCTATATGAAACGATACAGCGTCGCCAATTACGCCCACCGGATGCGGGCGGGGCTGGCGAGATGAAGGGAGGTTTACCATGACAAAGGAACAGTTGGAAAATAAACTCTATGAGCGTATGTCCGCAGAAAACGAGACGTTTCTGACCGATCTGAAAGCAAAGCCTGTGGATGAGATCATTTCTCATGCCTATGAAATTGCCTGCCGGGACAACCTGCTGATGCTTTTTGAGGATGAAACAAGCCTCTCCGAGCGGCAGCTTACGGTGCTGAACGAGTTTGAGCATCCCCTGTCACAGCTTTATACAGACTGGCTCTCCCGCGATACGGATGAGATGGATGCCTTTCGAGACAGCATTGCGTGCTGTGCGGATGATATTCTTCGGAAAAGAGTCGAAGAAAAATATCGAGATCCCGCTCAGCCCATATACCCTAACACCCGTTCGGAAGCCATGGCTCGCGGAGAGGTCTTTGAGTGGATGGCCAGCCGGGATCGGACGCTGACCTGTGCGGGAACCTTTGAGAAGGGCGCAACCAACGCCTACAACGATGGAAAGCTGCCTGCTTTTTTGAAGGAGTGGATAAACACCTACGGCAAGGATCGCTGTATGTTCGTGCTGGCCTGCACCATGCGGCAGCGCACGGGAGATGAGCGATTCTACCCACCGGCGCGTCAGGCCGCAGGCCGCTTTGCGGCGCTCCAGAAGCAGATGGGCGGGCATACGGACATTTACGCTGTGGACAATCACTCGTGCGTGATCAATGCGGCAATGGAAGAACTGGCTAAGCCGGAGCGCAGTGTGGATCGAAAGACGGTGAAAAAGAACACGCCGGAACGATAAAATCGTTTTTGAAATAAGGCAAATGACAAAACGGCTTTATTTCAGAAAGTGGTTGTATTTCTGAAATAAGGCTGCATTGGAGCGGTGCCCGTGAGTTTTCTGAGGCGCTGACCATAAGGGCTTTCTAAAACGGATTTTGTGTGTTATAATGCTTGAAAGAATAGGAGAGACGCTGAAATGTCGATAGCAGCAAAAGAACGCAGAATTCAGGCGGTAAAGCTGGCAGATGCTTTGAATGCCATTGAAGGCGTTCCCGTTTCTAAATATGCCAAGATGCTCTCACAGTGCGGGGCAAACGGCGATTTGACTGGTGAGCAAATGAAAGAGGCTCTGCTGGCCTCCCATCGCAAGTTGGCAGTGCAGGGGTATTCTGCTCATGAAACTATGTTTAGTCAAGAACAATAGGAGGAATCGGTGCATGGATGATTTAGCAATCAGTAAAAACAGCATCCATCCTGAAAAGACGGAGATCATCATGTATCAGACCGAGGACGGTCTGACCAGGATTGATGTTCGCATGGAGGATGAAACCGTCTGGCTAACGCAGGCGCAGATGGCAGAGTTGTTCCAGACCACAAAGCAGAATATCAGTCTGCATATTTCAAATTGCTTCAAAGAAGGAGAACTTCAGTCAAATTCAGTTGTCAAGGAATCCTTGACAACTGCCGCTGACGGGAAAAACTATCCTACAAAATATTACAATTTGGATGTCATCATCTCTGTGGGCTATCGCGTGAAGTCGCTGCGCGGCACCCAATTCCGAATTTGGGCCAATTCCGTGCTGAAAGAATACCTCATTAAGGGCTTTGCCATGAACGATGAGCTTCTGAAGCAAGCTGGCGGCGGCAACTATTTTGATGAGCTGATGGATCGCATCCGCGACATCCGTTCCTCCGAAAAGGTGTTCTGGCGCAAAGTCCTGGACATTTACGCCACCAGCGTGGATTATGACCCGCGGACAGAAGCCTCCGTCCTTTTCTTCAAAACCGTCCAGAACAAAATGCACTGGGCCGCTCACGGTCAGACGGCGGCAGAAAAGATTTTTTACAGCGCAGACAGCAGCAAGCCCAACATGGGGTTGCGCTCATTTTCCGGAAGTCATCCTACCCAGAGCGATGCCCTCGTTGCTAAAAATTACTGTACCGAGGACGAGCTACTGGCACTTAATGACATTGTATCGGCTTACCTTGATCTCGCAGAGATGCAGGCCCGCCGACGCATTCCTATGTATATGTCAGACTGGATCGACACGCTGGATGGATTCCTCAAGCTCTCTAAACATGAGATATTGACTCATGCAGGAAAAATCAGCGCAGCCGCAGCGGAGAAGAAAGCCAAGGAAGAATACCGAAAATACAAAGAACTTCAGTCTGTCGAATTATCCAGAGGTGAAAAGGACTACATTGCCGCATTGGAAAGCGCTGAGCAAAAATTGCTGAAAAAGAGCGATCAATAAGCGATTCATATTACTCAGAAGCCGTTTGCAGAAATGCAGACGGCTTTTCTGATACCCGGAGGTGATTCCCCATACCCTATCTATCAAAAGACCAGCTTGCCGCCGCCCGCGAGATGGACCTATTGACCTATCTGCGGCGGTTTGAGCCGGAGGAACTGGTACATATCGGCGGAGATACCTATGCCACCCGCACCCACGACAGCCTGAAAATCTCCAATGGAAAATGGTGCTGGTGGTCGCGGGGTATCGGCGGCATAACTGCACTGGACTATCTGACAACAGTGGAGGGTGTTTCCTTTTTGGATGCCGTGCAGCGTATCCTTGGGGAACCGCCCCGTGTGCCGACCAAATCAGAGCCAACCGCACCGCTCCCGAAAACTGAATTTACCCTTCCACCCAAACACGCCGACACCCGGCGTGTTTTTGCATATCTTCGGAGCCGCGGCATTGATGCGGAAATTATCAACCACTGCATCAAGCACGGGCAGCTTTACGAGGATGCAGAGCATCATAACTGCGTATTTGTGGGCTACAAATATGGAATCCCTGCCTACGGCGCACTGCGTGGGACGCTCTCAGAAACCACCTTCGCCGGTGAAGTCTCCGGCAGCGATAAGCGGTTTTCCTTTGCCGTTCCCCTTTGCGCCGGTGGCAAAACCCTCTGCGTGTTTGAATCCGCCATAGACGCCCTTTCTTACCTGACGCTGCTGAAGCTGCGCGGGCAGGATTGGCGCGCCGCCAATACACTGTCCCTCTCCGGCATCTATCAGCCGCGGAAGGATGGCTCGATCCGATTCCCTGCGGCGCTGGAGCAATACCTGAAGGACAATCCCGGCGTGGCGCGGATCGTGCTGTGTCTGGATAACGACGGGCCGGGACGGGCGGCATCCGCAGCCATTCAAAAGAAACTTTCCGAGTATGAGGTCATCGACAACCCACCACGGCGCGGAAAGGACTACAACGACCAGCTCCGGCTTGTGAAAGGAATCAGCGGCAGGGTAAAGACCCGTGGCGGTGAGGCGCGCTGATTTTCTTTTTCGGCTGGTTTAGGACTGCAAGCGGCCTGCGGCTGCTTTGCAGTCGCAAGCATAGCATTTGGCTATCCAAATGCGCTTGTTAGGGGAGCAAGCCCCCTAAGACCCCATCCTATTTCAAGGAGGAATCTATTATCAGAAAACGATCTATCTCTATTCTTCTCCGTTTGAACGAAACGGAACACCGGCATCTGAAGGAGCAGGTGGCAATTTCCGGTTTCCCCATGGAGGTCTATCTTCGCACATTGATCGCCGGTGAAAAAATGCGGCCAAGGCCACCCAACGAATACGCTGAAATACGCCGCCAGCTTGCCGCCATCGGCAATAACATCAATCAGATCGCCCGCGCGGTCAACGCCCGCGGCTTTGCCAGCGGTGAGGACATCGCAGCGATCACGGCGGCGCAGGAAACGATCTGGAACATCGCGGAGCGGCTGTGACATGGCATACACCAAGGTATTCGCCATCCGCGCAAGGCTGGACGACCGCGTGAAGTACGCCGTCAATGGGGAAAAGACCGAGCTGGACGAGCGGATCGTCTACACCGCTGACCCAGAGAAAACCGATACTGTGCGCTTTGTGACCACGCTGAACTGCCGGTCTGCCGAAACCGCCTTTGCTGCCATGCAGAAAACGAAAAAGAAATACAAAAAGACGGGCGGCGTTCTCGGCTACCACTTCATCCAATCCTTTGCACCCGGCGAGGTGACGCCGGAGCAGGCCCATGAGATCGGATGCGAGTTTGCGCGGCGATTATTTGGTGAGGATTTTGAAGCCGTCATCGGGACCCATTTGGACAAGGCCCATCCCCATAATCACATCGTGGTCAATTCTGTCTCCCGCACGGACGGCCACAAGTATCATTCCAGCCCGGAGAGCTACTACAACGATGTGCGCGGTACCTCAGACGCACTGTGCCGGGAAAACGACCTATCCGTCATCGCCCCGCAGGGCAAGGGCAAGCATTACGCCGAGTGGAAGGCAGAGCAGGGCGGCAAGCCCACCGTGCGCGGCGTGATCCGCGCCGACATTGACGCCATCATCCACCAAGCCTACACCTACGATACCTTTCTCATGCTGCTGCGAAAGAACGGTTACGAGGTACGCCGCAGCCCCAATCGGAAATACACCACGGTCAAGCCCCCCGGCGCAAAGCGGGCGATCCGGCTGGACAGTCTGGGCGAGGGCTACACCGAAGCGGATATTCTGCTGCGGCTCTCCCGCCAGCGGCACGGCGGCATGACCCCGCCGACCGTCACCCATACCGTCAAGCGTTACCGCGTGAAGGGTAAGCTGTCCACCGTCCGAAAAAAGAAGATCACAGGCTTTCATGCGCTCTATCTCCGCTACCTCTACCTGCTGCGTGGGGGAAGGCGGAAAAAGCCGCCGCCCAAGCTGCCCTTTTCCGTCAAGCGGGAGGTCATTCATTTGGAGCGGTATGAGCAGCAATTCAAATACCTTTTATCAAGAGGAATCACTACCGAGACGGAGCTGGAGCAGCGCATCCGTGTGCTGGAGTGGGACATCCGCTTGCTGGAGGAACAGAGAAAACCACTTTATCAGGAAAGGAGGAACACCAGCGATGAAGAAGCACAAGCCAAGTACAGCGCGGAGATCCAACAGCAGACTGCCGCCCTGCGGGAGAAACGCCGGGAACTGCGTCTGTGCCGCAGGATACAGGCAGACATTCCGAGGGTATCCCAGCAGTGCCAGCAGGCGCAGGCTGAACGGCAGAAAAATCTAAAGAACAAGGAGGAACACGAGCATGAGTACCAACGGTGAAACCGCTGACCTGATGGTGCGTGAGGGTATCCAGATCACCGAGAGCGCCCTCAAGCTGGCAGGGCTGGGGGCGAAAAATCTTGCCGCCCTTCTGATTGCCCTTGCCAACGACAATCAGAAGCTCGCCGGTAAAACCAACCTCAAGCGCCTGATCCACGACGGCGAGGAGCTGACGATCTTTTCCGTCAAGCAGGAGGACTTGAAGGGCTTTCAGATGGAAGCCAAACGCTATGGCGTCCTGTTTTACCCCATCGTCAACAAGGTGGAAAAGACCGGCACGGTGGAGATCATGGCGAAGGCAAGGGATGCCAAGCAGATCAACCGCATTTTTGAACGCATGGGTTATCCCGCCCCGGTGAAGGAGGATACTGCCGCAAAAAAAGAGAACGCCCGCGCTCCGTCCGAGAACAGCTCCAAGGAGCGCGGGACTGGTGCGAGAGCGTCTACGGAACCGGCTACGGAGAAGGCTGACGCCCGCCCCTCTGTCCGCAGCCGCCTGATGGCACTGCAAGCCGCGGCAGAACGGGATGGCACAGCTCCCACCAAGGACACCGTGCGGGAAGCCATTCAAAAGGCTATGCCTACGCGGTAATAAATTGATTTTGAGAAGGAGAAACGAACATGGCAAAGTTAGACGATTTGATCCAGCAGAAGCAGCAGAGGGACGAGGACTGGAAGGCAAAGAAAACAGCGGAGCGCGAGGAATTGGGGCAGCTATCCGACGATGCGGTCATGCACGTCACCAGCGAACCCGGCGCATACCTCCACTATCTGGACACGCAGGCCATCAACCCGCGATACAGCGCATCCAATGTGATGCTGGCGATGGCGCAGAACCCGGAGATCACCTACATCAACAGTCTGGAGGTGTGGAACCGGCTGGGGCGCAGCGTCAACCGTGACGAGAACGGCATGAAGATCCGTGTGTCAGACACCTATGTGAAGGACGGAAGGGAGCATCACGGCTATAAGATCGGGCGTGTGTTCGACATTTCCCAGACCCACGGCAAGGCCGGTGTTCCGGCGCTGAGCCTGAAAGACAATACGCCGGAAATGGATGCCGCCCTGCGCCGATTGCTGGACAGCTCCCCCGTTCCCGTGGTCACCAGCAGCACCATGTATCAGGACGCCGTTTATGATCCTAAAACGCAGAGCATTACGGTATCCAGCCGCCTGATCGATAGCAAGATCTTTGCGGCGCTCTCCCGTGAGATTGTCCACGCCGGTATCCATGACCACGGACGCTATCCCTACTATACCCGCGAGGACTGCGCCATGGACGCCGAGAGCGTCAGCTATATGCTCTGCCGCAATTTCGGCGTGGAGACCCCGCAGCCCGATGTGAGCCGCGTGGGGCAGGTGTTTGACGGTATGGAGGTGCAGGATCGCCGCGGCGTGGTGGACAGCCTGCAAAAGTATTTCCGCAAGCTGCAAAATGATATTCAGCGTGAGATCTCTCCGCAGGAGCGAAAGCAGCCGGAGCAGAACCGGCCCGTTCGTTAAGAAAGGGAGGCGTAATGTGAAAAAGAAACTTGCGTTTGCACTCTGCACGGCGCTGATGCTGTGCAGCATGAGCGTCGCGGCGCTGGCCGCAGAGCCCATGACAGAAGCCGATACGGTATCCACAATGATCTCTGCCGCAGATACGCTACCCGGCATTTCCGCCTATCCCGCCGAGGTCAGGGCCAGCGAGGAAAACGGTGTCTACCGTTTGGAAAAGGTCTATTACCTGACCGCAAAGGACGATCCCACCACGATCCCCACCGCTGACTTTGAGCGCGAGGGCCGCACCTATACGCTCCTTGATTTGCTGAAAAATGACCAGACAGAAACGGACACGCGGGAGCATATCGAGGTGGTCACGCTGGAGAGCAAGACCAAGGACATGGCGGAAATTCTGAAAATGCTGGAGCCGAAGCTGGAGATAAAGACCGAGGACGGCTATGAGGGTGTCCTGTCCCTTGACCACACCACCATTCAGGTGGAGGCGGTAGGCTATGGAACCAGCAGCCGCACGGTGACGGCAGAGCGCACCTATCCCAACCTCTCCGACGCGGATGTGTCCCTTGTCCCCAAGTCCGTGAACGAAAATGGCCGCACCCTGACCCTTGCCGATGTAAGCTGGCAGGAGGCGGCGGTCGATCCCACGGACGGCTACGACATTCCCATTCGCTACACTGCTGTGGCAAGCTACACCGGCACCGCCACCAGCAAGTATGCCACCGGCTACACCGTCACGGCAGACTATAAGGGTGACATCACCCGTACAAGCTGTGATACGGTGGTCTACACTGCCGTTTTTTCCAGCGTCGGTGCTGCGGCATCGGCAAAGAGCGGAGTTGATTTTAACTGGCTTTGGCTGCTGATCCCCGTGGGCGCTGCGGCGCTGGGCGGCTGCGGCTATGCCGGTTATAAGGGCTATCGCCACTACATCAATAAGAAAAGAGGGTACGCCGCATGAAAAAATATCTGACCACGCTGCTGGCCGCCTGCTGTATGCTGGCGGCTTTTTCCATGCCTGCATCGGCATTGGAGTATCACTTTGACGGCCCGGACGCAGGTGTGTTCGGACGCCCCACCTCGGACGATACCATTTATGTCACGATGGATAAGCCTGCAAATACCGACCGCAGCAAAAACGCCGCCTATATCCCACCTGCTTTCGGAAGTCCGACCAGCTACACACTAAACGCTGGGGAGCTGCTGACGCCAAACCTTGTGAGCAGTTCAGTCGCGGGAACGACCAGCGGCACAGGCGGTGTGACCGTCCTGCCGCCCTCCGCTTCCAGCAGCACCGCTGGTGGAAATACCGGCTCCTACACGCCGGTAAAGTACACCGCGGTCACGAAAGACCTCTATTACAGCGGCGGCTATCTCGGTACGCTGAAAATCCCCACCCTCGGTCTGTCTGTCAAGGTGTATCAAGGGACAGACGCAGACGCACTCCGCAAGGGCGCAGGCCATTTTGCCAGCACCTCCATTTGGGAAGGCAATGTGGCGATTGCGGGCCATAATCGCGGCGTCAACAATCACTTTGGCAAAATTCACACCCTTGACCTTGGGGACACCATCAAGCTGACTACCCAGCTCGGCACACGCAGCTATGAGGTGTACTCTGTCAGTAAGATCGGCGTGGACGATACCAGTGTTCTGAGCGACAGCACGGAAAATATCATCACCCTTGTCACCTGCGTGATGAACCAGCCGGATTACCGCTGGTGTGTGCAGGCAAAGGCCAGTTGATTTTTTGACAACAGAAATAAGCCGCGCTATGCTGTATCTATCAAAACATAGGAGGTACAGACAATGAAGCGAGGAAGTTTTGCAGCCGGTTTTCTTACCTGCCTGCTGTTGGCTGGCGTCACTACCACGGCCTTTGCTGCCGGGATCATGGCAGAGCGCAGTCACCATCGCATTGTCGTAGATGGAAAAGAAGCGCAGATGGAAGCCTATGTCATCAACGGCAACAACTATGTGAAGCTGCGGGACATTGGCGAACAGGTCGGTTTCAATGTTTATTGGGACAGCGACAACGGCTGTGTGCAGGTGGAAAACGGAAAGCCCTACACCGGAACCGCACCCCAGCAGACTGCCGCAGCACCCACAGACGGTTCCCGGTATGTTCCCAGGGTGGGTGATGTGATCCGCTGCGACGACGGGACCGACTACACCATCACCGATGTGTCCCGCTGGGATAAAAACGCTTTTTCCAGCGCACCGCTGGGAGAGCTGCCCACCGCCACCTGTGATTGGAGCAAGCTGCCCCAACCGGAAATGCCGAGAGCGGAGGCGCGTCACTTCACCAGCGGCGGGCAGGACTACCTATTCCAGCGTAATCTCTATGAAACGCGCCGTATGCTCTACACCTTGTATAATGCCATCGGGGACAACCCCGAAACATGGCAGAACGGCCAGCCGGTGAAATTTCCCAGCGGGAATGACAAGGTGAAGATCAACCTGACCATTCCCGCAGAGGTTACACCGCAGAGCTTTTGGCCGTGGCGCTCGGAGCAGATCACCGAGTTGTTTAATTCCTGTCCTCCGGGGACTTACTCTCTGGAGGCATGGAATGTCTACAAAAACGGCGTATTCCAGTACACGGAGTACAGCATCCATGTGAGCTGAAAAATTCATATCCACACGCAGGCGGTATGTGAAAAGCATACCGCCTTTTTTATATCCAAAAAATTCAGGAGGAACGTACTATGAAAAAACGATTGATCTCCATGCTGCTGTTGGTGGTCATGGTGTTGGGAATGCTCCCGGCCACGGCCCTTGCCGCCAGCAGTGAGGAGGAAGCCCTGGGCGAGGTCAATATCTACAACGGAGAGAAGAAGCTCTCTTACCTCTCCATCAACGGGCGAATCCGTGAGCTGATCTACACCTATTTCAACCATGTGGATGCCAACGGAAAAAACAAGGAGATTCCTGCCTACTGCGTCAATCCGAATACAACAGGTGTGCCGCAGACGGTAGGCCCCGGCGAGAGCATCAAATACATCGCCAAGGAAAAGGGCAGCGATCCAAAGGTCATGGGTATCATCGCCAGCGGCTATCCTACCCGCGGCCTTTCGGAGCTGAAGCTGGAGAACAAGTACCACGCCTACTATGCGACCAAGATGGCGCTGTGGTGCTATCTGCTTCCCAACTGGAACATCAATAACCTGAAGGTCAACCCCAACCTGACCGGCACGGAATTGCAGCGGGCGCAGGCTATCCTTGCCGTTGCCAAGGACATCTATGTGCGCGGCACAGCTTGGAGCAAGGTGTACTCGCCCCGCGTCACCGCCACGGCTGACCGTGATACCGCTTATGCTGTTACCGTCAATGGCCAGCAATACAAACAGCAGGTATTCACCGTCCATTCGGATACATGGGTATGCAACTACGCCATCCGTGTCAGTTTTTCTGATCCCGCCTCTGTCCCTGCCGGAACGCGGATCGTGGACATGGACAATAAGGATATTACCACCATCACCACCTCCGGCACCGGGGACGGCTATGCTGGCAAGTTCAAGGTGCTGTACCCCGCCTCTGCGGTGGCAGGCAAGACCGGCAGTGTCCAGCTTTCTTTTACCACCGATGTTTACAAATACGCTGTGTTCTATGCCACCTGCGCGGAGGTCAGCAAATACGGCCAGCTCCAGAATTATATGTGCGACACCGACCCCACTACCACAATGAGACTGTCCGCATACAGTAATTTCAGCGATGGGGAAAAGCCCGAAGCGCCCGACACCGGTCTGAAGATCATCAAGCTGGAAGAGGGTACAGATACCCCTCTCGGCGGTGCCATTTTTGAGGTGGTCGATCCCGACGGAGCCACCGTCGGCACCTTCGCCACCGGCTCAGACGGCACCGTGACCATCCCCCTGACGCTGGCGGGCAACTACACCGTGTACGAGCGTGTCGCGCCTTTGGATCACCTGCTCAGTGATACGCCCGCACAGAATATCAGGGTGGAGTACGGCAAGGTGGCGGAGCTGACCTGTTGGAATGAGCCTTACGGCACCCTTCGCGTGGAAAAGCTGTCCGACACCGGGGCGCACCTGCCCGGTGCCATGGTGCAGATCAAGCACATCGAGAGCGGCGTGACCTACACCGCTGAAACCAATTTTGCGGGCTATGCCATTTTCGATGAGATCAAGCCCGGTGCGTATGAAATCCGCGAAATCACCGCCCCCTCCGGCTGGCTGAAGGACGACGCCACCTATACGGCTGCCGTAGCCACCGGCGAAACCACGACCTTTTCTCTCGTGAACAAGGAGCTGCCCGGTCTGCGGATCATCAAATATGACCGCAAGAACATGGTTGCCATGCCCAATGTCACCTTCGAGATTTTCCGTGACAGCGTTTCTCTCGGCAAATTTAAGACGGACGAGTTTGGCGAAATTCTCTTGACGGACGCTGCCCCCGGCACCTACCGCGCCGTGGAGGTGGATACCGGCAGCGACGGTCACATCCTCGATACCACGCCGCAGGAGGTGGAGCTGACCGCAGGGAACGGCATCAAGGAACTGCTGTTCTTCAACGATGTGAAGCCCGGTATGCGGCTCATCAAGGTAGACAGTACCGACCCCAGCAAGGTCATTCCCAACGCAGTTTTTGAAATTAAGTCCGTGGCTGGTGATTACGGCCCCAAGGAATTTACCACCGACCGGAACGGCGAAATTGACCTTTCCAAGCTCCCCACCGGCGCTTATGTGGTAACGGAAAAAGCCTGTGAGGGCTATATCATCGACCAGGCCCAGCGCATCATCCAGCTTGCCCCCAACGAGGACGCACAGTTCGTATTCACCAATACCATCAAGCCCTCCTTGCAGATCATTAAGACCAGCTCGGACGGGAGCCGCCTGAAAAATGTTCATTTCCGTATTGCCAAGATCGAGGACGGGACGCATTATCTCGACCGCACCACCAACGAGCAGGGCGAAATTCTGATTGCCGATTTGGAGCCCGGCGTGTACTCCGTGCGGGAAACCGCCACGGATTCCTCTCACATCCTCGACCTGCGGGAGTATCACATGGAGCTGTTCGCAGGCCGAACCAGCACCCTGACCATCGAAAACCAGAAGCGCCCCAATCTCATCGTATATAAGCACGACGCCGACACCGGCGAGCCGATTGCGGACACTGTGTTTGAAGTCCGCGCCGCAGACGGCCACAGCGTCGATCAGATCAAGACAGACAGCGAGGGCAAGGCGGAGCTGAAGAACTTGCTCCCCGGCGTGTATGAAATCAGCGAAAAATCCGTGCCGTCGCCGTATCTGCTGGACGCGCCCTCTCAGCTTGCCACCCTCTACCCTAACCGCGACCACACCGTTTATTTTGAAAATCATCAGAAGCCCGCGCTGACCGTCAAAAAGGTGGACAGTGTGACCGGTGATCCCTTGCAGGGTGCAAAGTTCCATGTTACCTACGCCAGCAACAACACCGGCAGCGGTGAGATCAACGACCTCGGCACCTACTACACCGGCGAGAACGGTCAGTTCCAGCTCACCGGTTTGCGGGACGGCTGGTACAAGGTAACGGAGCAGGAGCCGCCCACGGGGTACGCCATCAAGGAGGCCACGCAGGAGGTCTACATCAAGTCCGGCACCGGCAAAGTGCTGACCTTTGAAAATGTTCCCCTTTCCGCGCTGGTGGTGTGGAAGTATGATTCTGTCACCGGCGAAGCGGTGAGCAACGCTGTATTCCAAGTGAAGTACCTCGGCGGCACCAGCGGGACGGGCGGTACGGTCATCGGCACTTACAAGACTTCTGCCAACGGCAGCTTTACCGTTACCGGCCTGAAAGAAGGCACTTACATTGTGGAGGAGCTTGCCAGCGACAGCGGCCATGTCATTGACACCGCACCCCAGACCGCCTATATCAGCGGCAAGCAGCAGGATGTGGTGCAGTTCTACTTCGGCAACAGTCCTAAAGGCAGCTTGTTAGTGAAAAAGATCGACAGCGTGACCCATGCGCCCCTCTCGGATGTGGAGTTTTTCGTCACCACTGCGGACGGAACGGTGGTGGGTGACGCCAACGGCAAATTCGTGACGGATAGCGCGGGCAGCTTCACGATCAGCAATATCAACCCCGGCACGACGCTGGTGGTGAAAGAGACCCGCGCCAAGAACGGCTATGTGCTGGATGACACACCGCAGACGGCCACCATCAAGGCGGGCCAGACCGTGACGCTGGAGTTCCGCAACGCGCCGAAAGGATCGCTCATCATTGTAAAGAAGGACGCTGTGACCGGCAAGGCACTGAAAGGCGTGACTTTTACCGTTACCACTTCCTCCGGCCAGTTTGTCGCGGACGCTGAGGGACAGATCAGCTCCAACGGACTCTATTACACCGACGAAAACGGTAAAATCATTCTCTCTGGGCTGGCTCCCGACACCTATGTGGTGACGGAAACCGCAACGATCCCCGGCTATGTACTGGACAGCACCCCGCAGACCGTGGTGGTCAACACCAACGACACGCAGACGCTCACCTTTACCAACAAACCCATCGGCGGGCTTATCCTCATCAAGAGTGATGAGGACAGCGGCAAGCGCATCTCCGGCGTTCAGTTTGAGGTGCGTAAGATGAACGGCGAGATCATCGGCAGCTACACCACAGACCGTAACGGCGTCATTCAGCTTCCTGAAGTGGAGCGCGGCTGGTACACCGTGACGGAGCTGAAGGCTGCGTCCGGCTACCTGCTGGATACCACGCCCCACCGCATTGAGATCAAGGACGGCCAGACGGCCACGCTGGAGATCACCAACCACAAATCCTTCCGCATTTTGCTCCACAAAGTGGACAAAGCCACCGGCAAGGGCATCTATGGTGCGGTGTTCCTGCTGTACGACAGCAATCGCAATCCCATCGGGGAGTATGTGACCGATCAGGACGGCTACATCTACGCCGACGAGGGACTGGCCGATGGCCGCTACTATCTGCGTGAGATCAAGGCGGCAGACGGTTATGTGCTTGACCCTGAACTGAAAACGATCTATGTCCGTTACGGCTCCACCACAGAAATTGAGTGGAGCAATACCGCGGAGTGCGGTCAGATCCAGATCATCAAGAAATCCGCAGACGATAACGCCACCAACGGCCTGCCTGCCGGGACGCCGCTGGAGGGCGCGGTGTTTGAGATCTACGATAAAGCGGGCAATGTGGTGGACACCATCAAGTCCGACCGCAACGGACGTGCTGTTTCCAAGACGCTGCCCCTGTCCCGCTATACCGTCCGCGAGATCAAAGCGCCAGCGAATTACTCCATCAACCCCACAGTGATGACCGCCTATCTGGAGTTCAACGGACAGATCGTCACCTTTGAAGTGCAGAATACCAGCGTTGCCACCGGCGTATCCATTAAGAAAACCGGCCCTGTGCAGGCTGTCCCCGGTCAGCCGATTCGCTACGTGTTCTCACAGATCAAGAACAGCTCCAACGTTGCCCTCGACTCCTTCTATTGGCGCGATCAGCTTCCTGCGCAGGTGACGCTGAGCAAAATCGTCACCGGCAGCTACAACCAGCCGCTTTCCTACAAGGTGGTCTATAAGACCAACCTCTCCGGGGACTACCGCACTTTGGCGGATAATCTCTCCACCAGCAAGGTTTATGTGCTGGACGCCCGCCCTGCTGTCCTCGGCCTTGCTGCCAATGAGCGTGTTACCGAAGTCATGTTTGTGTTTGGAAATGTAAAGGCGGGCTTTGCGCAGGTGGAAGCGCCGTACATCTACGCCACTGCTCGCAGCGGCCTTGCCAACAACTCCGGCATTGTGAATGTGGCGGATGTGGGCGGTCTTTACAATGGGCAGTGGATTCAGGCAGTCTCCCGCTGGCTCACCACCGTCTACACCAAAACAACGGTGAAGCTGCCCAAGACGGGGTACTAAGCCTTGCGGCAGAATGACTTTCGCAGCGCCGCCCCTGTGTGGGCGGCGCTTTCCCCGTTGATTCTCTGGCTGGCGGCAATCGCTGCCTATGCCTATGAGGACGGTATGAACCTCTTTCAGTGGATGGGGCGTTTCAGTCAAGTGCTGGAGCGCCCCTTTTCCATTGACTGGACGCCCTACACGCTGAAATGTATGCTGGTGGGTCTGCTGCTCTACGGCTGCGGCATTGCACTCTACTACTCCAGCCGGGAGAACCGGCGACCAGGCGAGGAGTACGGCAGCGCCAAATGGGGCAATCCCAAGGAACTGAACCGGAAGTATATGGATCATCAGCATAAGGATGCCAACATCATTCTGACCCAGCGCGTCCGGCTGGGCATGGACGGCTATATCACCCAGCGCAACATGAACATCCTGGTTATTGGCGGCTCCGGCAGCGGCAAGACCCGCTACTTTTGTAAACCGGGCCTATATTCGGCCAACTGCTCCTATCTGGTCACGGACCCCAAAGGGGAACTGCTGAGAGCCGCAGGCGGTCTGTTGTTATCTCTCGGCTATGAAGTGCGGGTATTCAATCTCATCGACCCCGAACAGTCCGACTGCTACAATCCCTTCGTCTATGTGCGGGAGGAAAAGGATGTGCTGTCCCTCATCGACAACCTCATCAAGAACACTACGCCCCGTAACGCCTCCAGCAATGACCCCTTCTGGGAAAAGGCTGAGGTTGCGCTGGATTCCGCACTCATGCTCTACCTCATCCATGAAGCGCCGCAGGATGAGCAGAACTTTGAAACCATGCTCTACATGATGAATTTTGCCGATGTGCGGGAGGAGGACGAGCAGTACCGCAGTCCTCTGGATATGCTGTTCCGGGCCTTAGAGGAGGAGCAGCCCGCCCATGTTGCGGTAAAGCAATATAAGGTTTTCAAGCAAGCGGCCGGTAAGACCGCAAAATCCATTCTTGTGACGGCTGCCGTCCGGCTGGCGGCCTTCAATATTCCGCAGTACGCCGCCATGACCTCAATGGACGAGATGGACTTCGGCAGTCTTGGCGAGCGCAAGCGTGCCATCTTCTGCGTCATCCCCGTCAATGACAGCAGCATGAATTACCTTGTGGGTATGCTTTATACGCAATGCTTTCAGGAGTTGTACCGCCGCGCGGACCTGAAATACAACGGGCGGCTGCCCATTCCCGTGCGGGTGCTTCAGGACGAATGGGCCAATGTCGCCCAGCCGGAGAGCTATCCGAAGATCCTCGCTACCTGCCGCAGCTACAACATTGGCTTGAACATCATCGTGCAGAATGTGCAGCAGATCAAGGCGCTGTACGAAAAGGAACACGAAAGCATCATCGGCAACTGCGACACGCTTTTATTCCTTGGCGGCGGCAACGAACCCGCTTCGCTGGAATTTATCGTGAAGCTGCTGGGCAGGGAGACGCTGGCTACCCGCACACGGGGACTGACCAAGGGTAGAAACGGCTCCAGCACCACGAACTACCAGCAGACGGGCCGCGACCTGATGACCATTGATGAAGTGCGCAAATTGGACACCAATAAAGCGATTTTATTCATCCGCGGCGAGAACCCGGTGATCGACCGAAAATATAACCTTAAGCGCCATCCCAACATCAAACTGACCTCGGACGGCAAGGCAAAGCCATACATCCACAAACCGCAGGGCGCGCCGGATTATGCGCTGCCTGACCTGCCCTATGCGTTCAAATCACTGGACGATTACGAATTTATTGATATGGAGGAAAACGAACATGAACAGACAGAAGAAAAACAACATGATGAAGCCTGACAAGTGGAAGCGGCGTTATTGGACGGCGGCTGGTGCTGCCGTCCTCTGCCTTTGCTGCACAACATCCGCGCTGGCGGCAGGCGGCGATCCGCTGGATATTGTAAATAACCTTTCCGATTTTATTTTCAGCATTATCAAGGCGCTGGGCGTGATCATTCTCGGCTGGGGCATCGTGCAGGTGGGTATGTCGATCCAGTCCCATGACGCCAGCCAGAGAACGCAGGGCTTCCTCTGCCTGTTTGGTGGCTTAATGATCGCCTTTGCGAAGGAGATTCTGACCGCCATCGGCGCGATCTAATGAAAAGAGCCGGGAGATACTGCCTTGCGGCGGATCTCCCGGCTCCCTTGCGGGAGGTGATTTTCATTTGGATAACAACTGGATCGTAGAAAACCTGACTAACGCCTTTGGCGTTTGGAACAGTAAAATGACGGAAATGTGGTCGCTGCTGACGGAATCGCCCCAGACCTTCAAGGGCGGCACCATCTGGCAGACCATTGTGACCATCAACGGCGGAATGCAGGCCATCGGCTACGGGCTGCTGGTGCTGTTCTTTGCCATCGGTATCTTTCGCAGCGCCTCCGGCTTTCGGGACTTTCAAAGGCCGGAGCACTTGCTGCGGCACTTTATCTATTTTGTGCTGGCAAAGCTGGGTATCACCTACGGCATGGACCTGCTGGCAAATATATTTGATGTGTGCAGCGGCATTGTGGCAACGGCGGCGGGCAGCATCGGCGGCTTGACCGGCGCATCCGTGGCGCTGCCGCAGGAGATCGCAGACGCCATTGGGGATGTAGGCTTCTGGCAGAGTATCCCGCTCTGGCTGGTGACGCTGCTGGGGAGCCTGTTTATTACGGTGCTGGCATTCATTATGATCCTCACCGTCTATGGGCGATTTTTTAAGATCTATATGTATGCCGCGCTGTCCCCGGTGGCACTGGCGTCCTTTGCGGGAGAAGGGACATCCCATTTTGGGAAAGCGTTCCTCAGAAGCTATGTGGGCGTGTGCATGGAAGGGGCGGTGATCGTTCTGGCCTGCATCATCTTTTCAGCCTTTTCCTCCAGCGGTACGCCGGTGGTGGATAGCAGCGCGTCCGTGGTGACGCAGGTGTGGAGCTATTTAGGCGAGGTCATATTCAACCTGCTGGTGCTGGTAGGATTGGTGAAGTCCGCCGACCATATTGCAAAGGAAATGCTGGGATTATGACTGTGCTTTTCTGGCCTTGCGCCGAGCGGCCTTCCGGTTACGCTTTTCTTCCATTTCACAAAGCCACACGCTGACCGGCGCTTTCCACGGCTCACTTTTGCTGGGAATACTCTTAATAAGACTGCGGGGATTCAGCCCCAGCCGCTTTGCACGGGCAATGTCATCATCCGTCAGGCGGCATTTCTTTTTGGCGTCCTGCCAGAGCTGTTCATTGTATGCCATAGAGCATATCGACCTTTCACTATTTTTCTAATCGTATCATATCACAGACAGCAAAACAATACGGAGGAATTCAATGGAAATCAAAATCAACAAAGAAATTAGAGCCTACCGCGAAACGCTCTTTTTCGGCCTGTCCGTGCGGCAATTTGTCTGTTCCGTTTTGGCGGTGGGCGCTGCGGTGGGACTGTATTTCAGCCTGAGCCATGTGCTGGATCGGGAAACGGTGAGCTGGGTGTGTATCGTCGGTGCGGCTCCTGTGGCCGCTGCGGGCTTTTTTCAGTATAACGGCCTAACGCTGGAGCGATTTTTGTGGGCATGGCTGAAATCAGAGGTCATCATGGCAGGCAAGCGTGTCTGGAAAGCGGAAAACTACTATGAAGAAGCGATGAAACGCGAGGTGAAGAAACATTGATCCTTTTTAAGCATCGGCGCAGCGCGGAACGAGACGCCTTTTTCGTTCCCCGCAGCGTCCAGAAATCCATTCCCATCAAACGCATTTATCAAGACGGCGTGTTTCAGGTAAGCGGCAAGTTTTCAAAAACTTGGCGCTTTTTTGATGTCAATTATGCCGTGGCCTCCCCGGAAAAGCAGAGGGAACTCTTTATGACCTACTGCTCCTTCCTGAACTCGCTGCCCATCGGAGCCACGGCGAAGATCACGCTCTTTAACCGTCAGCTCAATCAAAAGGACTTTGGGCGGACGCTGCTCATGCCCATGCAGGGTGACCACCGTGACCTCTACCGCAACGAGTATAACGCGCTTGTTTTGGGCAAGGCGGCGGAGAGCAATAATCTCATTCAGGAGAAGTATATCACCGTTTCGGCGGAGAAGAAAAGTGTGGAGGAAGCCCGCGCGTTCTTCTCCCGCGTCGGAACGGACCTCACCACGGGCCTTTCCCGTATGTCCTCCAGCGTTCGGGAGATCACGGTCAATGACCGCCTGCGGCTTCTGCATGACTTCTATCGTCCCGGCGAGGAACAGCTATTCCGCTTCAATTTGGAGGACACCATACGCAAAGGGCATGACTTCCGGGACTGCATCGCCCCGGACTGTATTTCCTTTCAGAAAAATCACTATGAGTTGGGCAATCATGTGGGGCGCACCCTGTTCCTGCGGGAATATGCCAGCTTTATTTCTGATGAGATGATCACGGAGCTGATGGACTATCCCCGGAACATGATGCTTTCCATCGACATTATTCCCGTGGCCATGGACGAAGCAGTGAGCGATATTCGCAAGCGGATCATGTCCGTGGAATCGGATATTACCCGCTGGCAGCAGCGGCAGAATCAGAACAACAATTTTACCGCCAATATCCCCTATGACTTGGAGCAGATGCGGAGCGAAACGAAGGAATTCATGGACGACCTCATGAGCCGCGACCAGCGCATGATGTTGGCTTTGGTGACGCTGACGCACTTGGCAGATAACCTCGAACAGCTTGACCAGGACACCGAGGCCCTGCAAGCCATTGGGCGGGCACGGGGCTGTCAATTCAACATTCTGCGCTATCAACAGGAGGACGCGCTGAACACGGTGCTGCCCCTCGGCTTAAAGCGCATTGACGCCACCCGTACCCTGACCACGGAATGTACCGCCGTCCTTATGCCATTCAAATCGCAAGAGATTCAGGACGCGGGCGGTATCTACTACGGCGTCAACGCCGTATCGCATAACCTCATCATCTGTAACCGCAGCAATCTCTTGAATGGAAACGGTTTTATTACCGGCGTTTCCGGCTCCGGCAAAAGCATGGCGGCAAAGCAGGAAATGACAGCGTTGGCGCTCTCTACCGACCATGACATTATTATTGTCGATCCCGAACGCGAATATGGTGAGCTGGTCCGAGCGCTGGGCGGCGAGGTCATCACCATTTCTGCCTCTGACCCAAACGGCTGTCACATCAATGCGCTGGACTTGTCCGAGGGGTATGGCGACGGCAAGGAGCCGCTGGTGATGAAGTCCGAGTTTATCATGTCGCTGTATGAACAGCTCATGGGCGCGGACAAGATCGAGCCGCAGGAGAAATCCATCATTGACCGCAGCGTGGGCAACATCTACCGGGAGTACATCAAGAATTTCCAAGGTCAGCCGCCTACACTGAAAAATCTCTATGATGACCTGATGAAGCAGGTCAACCCGGAGGCGCATCGGATCGCGCTGGCATTGGAGCTGTTCACGGTAGGCAGTTTGAATGTATTTTCCCACCAGACCAATATCAACACAAAAAGCCGTATCCTCTGCTTTGACATTCAGGACTTGGGCGAAAATCTGAAATCGGTGGGCCTGCTGGTGATGCTGGACGCCATCTATAACCGCGTTATCCAGAACCGCAGAGAGGGAAAATACACCCATGTCTACATCGATGAGATCTATCTGTTCTTCGCTAATGGGAGCGGCAGCGGACACAGCATTACCAATTACAGCAGCGAATTCCTCTACAAGTGCTGGAAGCGCTTCCGTAAATACGGTGCGACACTCACCGGCATTACGCAGAATGTGGAGGAATGTCTGCTGTCCAATACGGCGCGTATGATGTTCGCAAACTCCGAGTTCCTGCTGATGCTCAATCAGGCCACCACCGACCGGGAGCAGCTTGCCCGACTGCTGGGTGCATCGGATACGCAGATGAGCTATGTAGATAACGCCCCTGCCGGACACGGGCTCATCAAGGTAGGCGGGGCCATCGTGCCTTTCGCCAATGAGCTGCCCAAAAATACAGAACTGTACCGCCTAATGTCAACCAAGCCCGGTGAGGAGTGACGCCATGCGGGACTTGAAGATCAAACCCGGCATGGACACGCCAAAGGCAAAGTTGAAGAACCCCGCGCCTAAAGACGCCGATTCCCTTCTGAAACAGCACATGGACAAGCGGCAGCGGGAAAAGGAGCCGGAAAGCCGCGATCCCGTGCGTTACGCCACCGACCGCGTGGAGAAAAATATGCGCCGTGGTGCGGCAGGAGCGGCGGATACCTCGCGGCGCATGATAAAGCGCCACAGGGAAAAGCAAAAATTGAGTGGAGAACAAAATGATTTGCAGAACGGGAACATCGTCCAAACAGCGCCATTTTCGGAAGATGCGCCCATAAGCGGTTTTACCGACACGCCGTTGAGATATGAAGATTTTGCCGCGCCAACTTCTGCACGAAATGACGTCGGAATAACGAAAGATTTTCCGCAGTATTCCAACCGTGCAGAGAAGCCGCTTGCCGCCCCGCATGAGCGTGGGCGGCAGAAAGCCGTGGAAAATGCGAAAGCCGCCTATCGGCGGAACCTTGCCGAAAAAAGAACAATGGAACACCGCACCCCGGCTGTCCAGAAGGGCAGCGGGCGCGCAGCGGCAGATTCTTTCCAGACCTCCGGCGCTGCAAAACAGCAAGGCTCTCCTCCGAAAAACGGAGGGATACCCCGCAAGGGCGGCGTTCACGCACCAAAGAGCCGAGCCTTTCGGAAGGTACAGCCTGCACAAAGCGTCATGCAGAAAGCAAAGTCGGCGGCACAGCGAAAGGCGCAGCGGAAGATGCTTCAGGAATCCGCGCAGAGCGGCGGAAGGGCTTCCAAAAAGCTGGGCAGCGTGGCAGTCCAGGCAGTGAAAGAAATCGGGAAAGGAGTGGCGTCTGCGGTCAGCTCGATCCTGTCGGCAGGCGGCGGTGCGGTGGTGCTGGTGCTGATACTGACGGTGATCCTTGTGGCGGCAATCGTGGCGTCCCCCTTCGGCATCCTCTTTTCCAACGAGAGCCGGGAGGCGGGCGTTGTGCCGCTCTCCGCTGCGGTGGCGCAGGTCAACTATGAGTTCAATGAGCGGTTGGAAACCCTGCAAACGGCAGATGATTATGATTCCATCTCCGTGACCGGCCAGCCTGCCGATTGGATCGAGGTGCTGGCGGTGTTCGCGGTGAAGGTGGCAGGCAGTAACGATGCGGACGCCGCGGACGTGGCTACCATGGATGCCGACCGCATTGCCCGCCTGAAAGCGGTCTTTTGGGATATGACTACCATAGCCCACCGCATTGAGGTCATTCACCATCCCGGCAGCGGTGAGGATAGCGGCTGGACGGAGCGAAACCTCTATATCACCATTACCGCAAAAACGGCAGAGGAAATGAAAACCGCGTATCATTTCAACCGCAATCAGATCGCGGCGCTGGACGAGCTGCTGGAGCAGCGGGAACTCCTGCGGGAGCTGATCGAGGATGCGTACTCCGTCAGCGGGGATACGGCGGCGCTGATCCGCAATCTGCCGGAAGATCTATCCCCGGAGCGCGAGGCGGTGGTACGCACCGCCTGTTCTCTTGTCGGCAAGGTGAATTATTTTTGGGGAGGAAAATCCCTTGTGATCGGCTGGGACGTCCGGTGGGGCGAGCTGCGGCAGGTCACGGCGGCAGGCAGCTCCACTACCGGGACCTATCGACCCTACGGACTGGATTGCAGCGGATTCGTGGACTGGGTATTTTACAACGCCACAGGCGGGGACTACATCATCGGTCACGGGGGCGGAGCGATGATGCAGCATACCTACTGCACCCCAATCTTATGGGAGGACGCACAGCCGGGAGATCTTGTCTTTTACCCCGAAGATAACCATGTTGGCATGGTGGGCGGTTGGGATGAGGACGGAAATATTTTAATCATCCACTGTGCCAGCGGCTATAACAATGTGGTCATCACCGGCAAAGATGGCTTTACCTCTGTCGGACGACCTGATTATTATGTACAGCGGGAGTGATTGGAACGAATATGTAGTTCTTTGCCTGATTGTCAATGCTCTTGAAAAAACGACCCGATTCGCATATAATACATGACGATGTGACAGCGGAAAGGGGCGTGGGCGGCATGATCTCCGACGAAGAACTTTACAGGCAATATCTGCACGGTGATGAAGCTGGACTTGAAGCTCTGATGAAAAAATACGGCGATCTGCTGACCCTCTACATCAACGGTTATCTGCATGATGTTCACGAGGCGGAGGACTTGATGATTGAAGTCTTTTCCTATCTGTTCACGAAAAAGCCCCGTATCCGGGACGGCGGATTTAAGGCTTACCTCTATAAAGCGGCGCGGCACATGGCTTTACGCCACAAAAGCAGACGGCGACTTTTCTTCAACCTGGATGACCTGACCGAGGAGCCGGACGGACAAACGCTGGTGGATGAGGTCATCCGAACAAAGGAACGGGATCAGATTTTGCATTTCTGCATGGATGAGTTAAACCCGGACTATCGGGAGGCCCTTTATCTGACCTATTTCGAGGGCATGAGTTACTTGCAGGCCGCCGAGGTCATGGGAAAAAGCGTGAAGCAGATTACTAATATAGTATACCGGGGGAAAGAGCGTCTGCGCGGATTATTGGAACGGGAGGGGATCACAAATGTTGAGCCATGAGGAACGGATTGCAGAAGTAAAACGGCGTATCGCGGAAAAAGAGCATCAAAAAAGGCTGCGGCAGGCACGGATCGCCGCCGTTTCCGGCGTGGCAGCGTGTCTTGCGGTGATTGTGGGCGTTTCCCTGTTCATGCCCGGTATTGTGGAGCAAATCGAGCTAGGAATTTCCTCCGGCTTTGAAACAGCGGCAACGATGTTCGGCGGCAGCGCCACGCTGGGATATATCGTCATCGGACTGCTTGCCTTTGTTCTCGGCGTATGCGTGACGATTTTGTGTTTCCGAATCCGTCTGCTGAACAAAGAGGAACAGACGGAGGAGCAAAAGGGGGACAATGCGGATGGAACTTGTCAGTAACCTTTTGCAATTCATCGTTACCCTGCTGGGCTTTAGCCTGAGCGGAATCCGGTATCTGAAAAGCCGGACACAGGCGTATTTCCTGCTGACCTGCTTTTATGGCTGCTTTGCCCTCGGCTCTCTGTACTGGACGCTGTATTTGCTTTTATATTCTGAAACACCGCAGGTCTTTTATGTGTCGGAGTTTGGCTGGGTAGCCAGCGTCATTTTTCTTTACATCCTGCAATACGCGCTTTCCTCCGCGGAGGAAAGGGGCTTTGCGGCACGCAAAGCCCTAATCGCCCTCTTGATCGGCGTTCCGTTGTGCGTGCTTTACTGCACCTTTGGAGACATCCTCTCCAATCTGCTCTGGTGCGGTTTGATGATCGTTGTTTCCTATCATGCGATCCGTGGCCTTGCTTATGCTCGGGCGCAGGTAGGGACAGCACGTGATATGCAATATTTTCACATTGGGGTGCTGAGCTATGTAGCGGCGGAATATGCTCTTTGGACTTCCGGCTGCTTCTGGCCGGGGGATTCCATTTCCAGCCCCTACTGCTGGCTTGACTTTCTGCTGACGCTCTGCATCTTCGCCCTGCTGCCAGCCACAGGAAAGGCGGTGCGGGAATGACCTATATTGAAAATGTATTTATCTGTATGGCGTCGCCCCTACTGATCGCCGCCCTGTGCATGGGAAAGCGGCGGACAAAGTTCTTTCTGTTTTGCCTTGCGGGAATGGGTGCGTGTCTGCTCTCCGCTTACATCAATACCTTTCTCGCCGCACTTTATGGGGCGGACACCTTTGGCGCAACTGCGGAGATCGCCCCGGTGGTGGAGGAAGTGATGAAGCTTCTGCCGCTGCTCTTTTACCTTCTGGTATTCGAGCCGAGGGCGGAACAGATCAAGATCGCCGCCGTGATCACTGCGCTTTCCTTTGCCACCTTTGAAAATGTCTGCTATCTGATTCAAAACGGGGCCGGACATTTTTCCTTTATTTTCTTCCGGGGCATCGGAACGGGAGCGATGCATGTCATCTGCGGGGCCATCGTCGGAGGAGGGCTTGCGTATGTGTGGCGGCGGATGTGGTTGAAGATTGCCGGAACCTGCGGCCTGCTGGGAGCGGTCATCACCTTTCATGCGATCTATAATCTGCTGATTGCCTACGGCGGCGCGGCGCAGTATATCGCCTATCTTCTGCCTGTGCTGATTCTGACAGCGGGAAAGTCGCTTGCCCGCCGTCTGACACCATAATGAAATAGATTTTTCTCTTTTGGGAGCTGCCTTTGTGCGGCTCTCAAATTTTTTTGAAAAAATTTGATTTTGGGGTGAGAGTTTTTCTGTGTTTTTGTACCTATATAAGTGAAAGGCTTTTTAAGCTGAGTTTTCAGAGAGGAGGTTTTGCGTGTATGTACGATACAGAAAAGCGTGTTGCGATAGTAAAAAAGCGAATAGCGGAACACCGCCGCAGGCAGGCGCGGCGAAGCATCCGCAGTTTGTTTGCCCTGTGCGTCCTGCTGTTCCTGTCCCTTGTGGGAACGGTTGGAACGGTAGGGACGGTACGGGGCCAGCCGATAGATGCCGCAGGAATGTACGGCGCGATCCTGCTGCATGAGAGCGCGGGCGGATATGTGCTGGTGGCGGTGGCGACGTTTATGCTGGCCGTGGTGATCACGGTCGTCTGTATGCGGCTGCATGAACGGGAGAAGCAAAAACAGAAACAAGAACAAGAACATAAGGAGGACGCAACATGAAAAAAATCCTGTCCCTGCTTTTGACCCTCTGCCTGCTGCTGGGCGTTCTACCCTCTCAGGCCCTCGCCTATGTGGGGGACATTATATCGCCTGGCAGTACAAATGTGCAGACGAGCACGAACAATAATTCGCTCGTCCTACAAAACGACTATATCCGTGTGACGCTGAACAGGCAGACCGGCATCCTCACGACCGCTCCGACTGCGGCATCGGACAGCCCCGGCCAGCAGAAGCCCTACTGCGAGTTCATCACGTATGATAACGGAATCGGTTACAACAAGAAAGAAATCACACATCCCGCAACGCTCAGTCTGAAAAGCGCATCGTTTGTGGAGAAAACGCCGAACGGCGACACAAAGGCCATTAAGGCGGAGTATGCTCTGACATTCGAGCTGTCCGGGAAATCTGTTTCCGCAACGACTGCGGTTTACTATGAACTGGTGCAGTGCGGAGAAAATAAGTCGTCAGCAGACGCATGGGGCGTGCTGACGTCCGTTGATAACATCAAAATCAACGCCAACAGCTTCGGCGACCTCAACCTGGCTACCGATATGAGTGCTTGGTGGGGCTATACCCTCGACGGCTTCAGCGGTATGGGGCACGCCAACGCCACAGACGGCCCCGCCATCAAGATGAGCCGTACCGTCGTCAAGAATGAGGCAGAAGAGGAGATTTCAACCGAAAGCTCCGTCATCACCAGCAAGGTGGATGATTTGGATACCTGGCAATCTTTCTCACAGGGGACGGATTGGTGCTACAACTACATCACCGAGGTCTATGTGGACGGCTACGCCTGGGCAAATCCCTTTGTAGGACTGTCGGGCTACTATAAGAATAAGACCATCAAAGCCTATCTGCCCGATACGGTCAGCGTCACGCCGGGCAATAACCCCAGCAGCACCCGCGTGGAGTGCAGAAACGATATTGGTTACTATTTCAGCGGTGACAAGATCTATCCGAATTCAGGACGCTTTCTCTGGGGCTTCCGCAATCTGACAAAAAATGCGGCTGATGTTCCATCAGAGCCGGACAAGGTGGAAGTATCCATCAACGCCAAGCGGCTTGCTGCCTTTGCTGACGGGAATGACGGCGTAACGGTGGAATATGTTGCCGATGACGCGGCGCTGAACGCGCTGAAACAGCGGTACGGAAATCCCGTCGCCCTCATCAGCGGCGACTATGAGAGCAAAAACGGCACGGACTTTGCCTTTACCGGCGGGGCGGCGCTGCTCTCGCCCTCTGTGACGGCGACATGGGGAAATGGCGGTGAGCTCGTCATTCACAAGGACGGAACAATCACCCACAGTGGCCTGAGCCTGAATGCGCCCAGCTTCAAGTTCTATCAGCCGAACAGCGGCGCGGGCGAGGAATTGAAAATCAAGCTCACACAGGACGGCTTTTTGTTTGAGATCGACCCCGAAAAGAACGACGCCGTGATCTATGTGGACATCCCCTATGCCACGGCGAAGCTGGAAAAGGTCACCGCTGATGCCGCGGGAAACCTGGTGTTCGCCGGCGGGATCAGCTTCCAGACGGTCTTTGAAGGGGCGAGCTTCACCTTGAAAGAGCTGGGCTACGGCTTAAATGACAAAAATGAATTTACGGTCAATGGCGTCCATGCCACGGGCAGCTTTGACACGGCCAAGACGCTGTCGCTGGAGCTGGCGAAGGTCAAGGGCGAGGTCAACACCTTCAAGGGGAAGGAGAAATATGCGTTCACGCTGGAACTGAACGCCTTTGACCTCTTTGAGACTGAGGCGGAGCTGGAGCTGGTGCGCAGCAAAAAGGACGGCAGCCTGCTCCCCAATACGCTGTACTTCTTTGTGTCGGCAAGCCCCGGCATCCCCCTCATTCCTCCGGTGCCCATTGGGCAGCTCAACGGCGGCGGCGCGGGCTTCAAGGATCTTGCCGCCACGGTGAACGGCGACTACTTTGCCATTCCGCCCCTCAAGCTGCGGGGCACCCTGAAAGGCACCTACCTCCATCTCATCGAGGGGAAAGGCGACGTGGTCATCGGCCCCAGTGAGATTTCCCTCACAGCCAGCGATGTGAGTATCGTCGGCACGAACGCGTCCATCATCGACAGCTTCGGCTATTCTCTCCAGCTCAACGGCCAGGAGCGGACCTATCATGGAACGCCCTACAAGGGCATTTACTTCGTCGGTTCCGAGACCCTTGAATTGGATCTGCCAAGCACTGAGATAGACGTATTTATCCTGGATACCTCCATCGAGCTGGGCGCGTTTGGCGGAACGGGTACGAAAAATGATACAAAGCATTTGTATCTCGGCGTGGGCGCCAACGCCGTTGTCAAAAGCAAGGTGCAGGTCCCAAGCGATGTGCCCGTGATTGGCGGTTGGAAGCTTGGCAGTTGGGACGTTGACCTCATTGTGGGCGGACAGACGGAGTTCCCAATCGAGGACATCAGTGTTGACGAGGGAATGAAAAACGCTTTCAAAAAAATTGACGTGTACCTGGGCGCGATGACCGGGGTGTATGCCGGTGTCATCGACGCGCGGCTGTGGGTGCTTGTGCCGAATATCGTGGAGACCAACTTCCGCAGGGGCGGCGGCTGGGATGTTGAAACCAAATGGTTCGGCAGACTGCCCGAATGGGACTGGTCGGAAAAGGGCGTTGAGCCAGTGGTGCAGTCCATGCCGTCGGAGGACAGCGGCGAGGACGTCCCCATGCTGCTTGCGGCGGAGCCCGTTGCGCTTGCAGCCAGCGGCGAGAACTCAACGACTATCACAGTAAATGCCGGTACAGACGAAACGCCGTATATCCTGCTGGCATTTGACAAGAACATCACCGAGGACGAAATTAAACAAGCTCTGTCTGTTACAAAGAGTGGTGAAACCACCCCGATCCAAATCAACTGGCTGGGTAATAGCTACGAAATCAATTCCAGCTACGCCATCAACGCAGACACCGACATCATACATAACAAGAAGGACAACAAGGACTACCGCGTGGCGATCCTGCGGCTGAAAGAGGGCGGGACTTATCAGGTCAACCCGGGCTCGCTTACGCTTGACACGCAGAAATCCCAAGGCGTTTCCATTGCTCCGTTTGAAGAACTGGCTTTGTCTTTGAACAGCAATCAGGTGTCCGGTGAAATCAAATACGCCGAGGAAAATACAAAGTATGTGCTTCGCACCTATTTTGCCAATGAAGAGGGCGGCGCGGATTATCTGATCGACGAGCAGGAAGTAACGGATGCAAGTAAAATCTCAGTCACGATCCCGCAGAGCGGTGCGCTGGCCCCATCGGGCGAATACTATGTGACCTCTTTCCTGATGACGGAAAAGAGCGTGGAAAGCATCGACGAGAACGGCGAAAAGGAAACCCTGACCGGCCTTGTCGCCATCGACCATCAGCAGTTTAATACTCAGGTAAGCTATCAGAACCAAAACCAGCCGACCGCACCCCAAACTGTTACGCTGGAGCTGGCCGGAAACGAGGTCATGACGGCAAAGTGGGATAAGGTGGACGATGCTGCCGGCTATGCCGTGACGATTTATCAGAAAAACGGAGGCAAATGGATCGACACCGGCTTTGGCTATGACCTTGATAAAGAAACGACCTCTATCAATATGGCGCTGACCGTGGGCGGAGAAGAAACAACAAAGTCTAAAAACCTGTCCGCAAACGAGGCCTACAAAGTCGGCGTGAGGGCATACAAGGAAGATGCTGAGAACGAGGGCGGCAAGTATTACAGCGCGGAAACCGAGTCTGCGGATGAGGGTGTGTATCTGCCTGAATATACGCCGCTGAAACTGACACTCTCTGTAAACGGCACGACCTGCACAGCAGACGAAAATGGCGTGTACCACGCCTATATCGGCGGTGAATCGAATACGCTGGCGGTAAGCTGCGCTGACGACAACTCCAATGCTACTTTCAAGGTTACAAGAATGGACAAGACTACCGAAAACGAGATTGCGGCGAGCCAGGATGGTAGCTATACAATCCCTGATTTTGAGGGCAGCCTGATGTTCAAAATCGACGGCATTTCAAGCGTCACGGGCAGTTCGACCGCCAAAGATGTGACCAGCGTATTCCTGCTGGTGAGCGTGGACAAGACCGCCCCCGTGCTGACCCTCTCTGATCCGATATTCTATGCCGATATGACCACGGGTGCGTATGAAATCACCGGAACGGCGGACGCGGGAAGCGAGATTCTATACGGAAATGATGGTAAGTCGGTCTACGCGAGCAGCGACGGAACCTTTACTATTCACGGTACACTGGAGTATGAAAACAGCGGTGTCCTTTCCCTCTACGCGCAGGATGCCGCAGGGAGCAAATCAGATTTGCAGTTTGCGCTGATTACCAAGCAGGAGCAGTATGCTGTTACGGTGAACGGAAGCTACGCACAGGATTCGGGCGCTGGGAGCTACGCTGAGGGTGCGATGGTCACAATCCGTGCGGGAACGCGCAGTGGCTATCAGTTCAGCGGCTGGACTTCCAACAGCGGTGTTACTTTCGCAGACGCGAGCAGCGCGACAACGACCTTTACTATGCCAGCTTCCGCCGTAACGGTCACGGCGAACTGGAGCAGCTCCGGCGGTTCCTCGTCCGGTGACTATGATGAGCCGAGCTGGCCTGTCACCGCGCCTGACACGGAAAACGGGAGCATCACCGTTCGGCCGAAGAACGCCTCCAAGGGCGACACCGTGACCATCACGACCAAACCCGACGCGGGCTATGAGCTGGAAAGCATGACTGTCACCGATAGGAACGGCAAGGCGCTGGGGCTGACCGACAAGGGCGATGGAATCTACACCTTCAAAATGCCCGCGGACAAGGTGGAAATCAAGGCCAGCTTCGCGCCGGAAAAGACCGCGCAGGACTTCTTTACGGATGTTCCCGCCAACAGCTATTATGCTGACGCGGTTTTGTGGGCGGCGAAGAACGGCATCACCGGCGGTATTGGCAACGGCCTCTTTGGGCCGAACCAGCCTTGCACCCGCGCACAGATCGTTACCTTCCTGTGGCGTGCTGCCGGTTCGCCCGAACCCAAGGCTATGAGCAGTTTCGCCGATGTGTCCACTGATGCCTATTATGCAAAGGCGGTTGCATGGGCGGTAGAAAACGGTATCACCACAGGAACGGGCGATGGCAAATTCAGTCCTGACGCGACCTGCACCCGTGCTCAGAGCGTGACTTTCCTGTTCCGTGCCATTGGTAAGCTGGTCGATAGCAAGGCAGAGTTCAGCGATGTTCTTACCGATAGCTACTATGCAAACGCTGTGGCATGGGCGGTAGAGAACGGCGTTACCAACGGCATCGGTGATGGCCTGTTCGGGCCAGACAATAGCTGCACCCGCGCACAAATCGTTACTTTCCTTTTCAGAGCCTATCAGGGCAAGTAACCGTATACTAACCCCGCAATAAGAACGGCGGCAAAGGATCACCATGTCCTTTGCCGCCGCCTTTTTATCTTTTGGAGCAAAAAAGAAGCAGGGTGTTTAACCCCCTACTTCTCCGTTACTGATCTTTCTTTTTCTTCATTTTCTCTACCTGACGACAGAGGTCGATGTAGTCCCTTGATTCAGCATCGTCTTTTCCAGAGAAGAACTCCAGTACATCGGCGCTGACTGAATTCGGACGAGGGGTACCAGCGTGTGCAATGGCATCCAAGCTGATGTGCAGCTCACGGGCGATAAGGAAAATAGTTTCGCCCTTCGGATTGCTGCGACAGATCTCCAAATCCATGATCGTTCTTGTATTCATGCTTAGCTTGCGGGCTAATTCTCGCTGAGAAAGGCCCCGTTCCTCTCTGGCCTCTCTCACAGCCTTTGCCAGAAGATCGAGCGCAATATACACATTCATCACCTCTACTACCATTTTAGTGTGTACTCCAGCTCACTTAAATTAGTATGTAGAGCATCGTTATGATGTACTGTAACTCACCATTGGAAAGGAGATGTACTTTTGAAGCAAATTTCTAAATTAAGGAATTTCCAGTAAAAGACCGCGTTTGTTGGTGCGATGCGGATAGCGGACCTTAGTCAAATTGATAGAAGCACTGCTATTTATCATATAGCTTTTACGGTTCTAAACGGTGTATTCAACTACACCGCTTTGTATTGCTTAAATTACCATATTTTCTTTTTCCATCGGCTCATTGTGCCGTTGGAAAATTTTTTTGAAAATTTTTGCCGAAACTTTGCCAAAACCGCACCTTCCATTCGGGATAGAAGCGAAAGGGGAAGAAAGCCGACCTCTCGGTGCATGAGAGGAGGTGAACGACTCTTGGAGCTGACACCATCCCAAAAGAAAACCGTTAGACATCAGTTCGACAGCTTTTGCAGGAAGGTTCTGCGCGAAGAAGCCCGCGATTATGAGCGTCATATCGCGTGGCGTTCCAACCATGAGGTATCCCTTTCGGAGCTGTCAGAGGAGCAGGAGCGCCAAATGTATGTGCTGGACGAGTATCCGTCCGAGCAGACGCATTTTCATGTGCAGGGCTATGATGTGGCAATCGAAAACGAAAATCTCGCCAATGCCCTGACGGTGCTGCCGGATGATAAGCGTGACATTGTTCTGCTTGCGTATTTCCTTGATATGACCGATCAGGAAATTGCGGACAAGCTGGACATGGTACGCCGTACCGTGCAATACAAGCGCGCTCAGTCCCTCAAGGAATTGAAAAAAGAAATGGAGGTTACTGAAGATGGCGCGCAATCTGAGTAATGCCGCTGCATCTCTGCTGCCTTACTCGACCATCGAAGCGGCAGCGTCCGGCAATGTGGACGCGATCAATGCTGTGCTGAAGCACTATGAGCGTTATATTGCGGCTCTGGCAACCAGAACCCTGTATGACGAAAACGGTGTTCCGCACCTTTGCCTCGATGAAGAAAAGGTATGCAGGATGCGGACCAAGCTGATTACCAAGATTCTTGACTTCAAGGTAAACAAAACAGCCTAAAACCCATAGCAGCCCGTGCAGGAGCGTGTCCCCCTTTCCACGCTTCTGCAACGGGCCATTCGTGCATCCGCGAGGAAAGGTTCTTATCACCCGATAGGAGCCTTTCCCGGCTGATCCACAGCCAAATATCACACGCGCCTGAAAGCGCGGATCTGCTGTACCTTGAAAATTTCATAGGCAACCGGATAACGAACCTAAACGGAGCAAAGCCCAGCAAATGGCGCGCCATGATCCGCACGGAAAGGAGGATTTGGGCGAGCGATTCAGCCAGTTTGCATCTGTGTGTGGCATCACAGATGGCCATGACCTCCGTTCAGCTAACGATACTCCCGCGTTGAACGCCCTCAAAGCATTGCGCGGCGCACCCATCAGCATGGGCCGGGGTGAGACTCCCGTGGGCGGCTGCCAGCCGCCGTCCGGTTTTGCCATCATTTATAGCGAGATAATAACAACCTATAATTTTTACTATTTTGGGAGGTATCCCCATGACAGATAAAATCGGCTTAACGATTGAAGAAGCCGCAGACTATACAGGCATTGGCAGAAACACCATGCGGAAGCTCGTGGAATGGGAGAAGATTCCCGTACTGCGGATCGGGCGCAGATACATCATCCGCATAGATGTCATTCATAAGTTCATGGAAGCCAACCAGGGTGCAGATCTTCTGGTGCGGGAACAGGTCCGTGCGGTCAGATGAAGGACAGGACAGTGCGGAGCTTTTTATTTGCCGGTTCATGTGAGGTCTGCTATAATAGCAGACAACACATCATAACAGCTCCGTTTGCCGCTATGAGAGGAGAAGCACTATGGCAAAAGGTTCTGTAAGAAAAAAGGGAAAGAAGTGGTACTATCGGTTCTATGTAGAGGATGCCAGCGGCAACAGCGTTCAGAGGGAGTTTCCCGGTTCTGAGAGCAAGAGCGAAACGGAAGCCATGCTCCGCAAGGCCATGGCGGATTATGAGGAAAAGCAATTCGTAGCAAAATCCGAAAATCTAACCCTTGCAGGGCTGCTGGACAAGTGGATTGAGGAGGAACTGAAGCCCGGTTCTCTGAGCAACGGCACGGTGGCCGCCTACATCGACACAGCCAGACGCATCAAGAAGCACCCCATCGCCGACCGCAAACTGAAGAAGATCACACCGGATCATCTGCAAAGCTATCTGGACCTGTTGAGCCTTGGCGGTGAATGGCCGGACGGCACGGTGAGGAAAGCGCTGAGCAGCGGCTCCATGCGGCAATACTCCGCCGTGCTGCAAGGTGCGTTCCGTTTCGCGGTATTCCCTAAGCGGTATCTCTCCTTCAACCCCATGCAGTACATCGTGTACCGCAAGAGGACGGAGGATTATGACCTGTTTTCGGAGGACGGAACGGATGAGGATGTTCCAATTATCCCGACGATCTCCTACGAACAGTTTCTTGAATTGAATGAGATGCTGTTCAAAAAGAAAAACCCCGCCCTTCTGCCTATCCAGATCGCATACTACACCGGACTTCGCATTGGCGAGGCTTGCAGCCTGACCTGGCAGGACATTGATTTGAAGGAGCAGCGGCTGACGGTGAGACGCAGCATCCGCTACAACTCGGCGCGGCACAGGACGGAGATTGGCACCACGAAGCGCAAAAAGATCCGCTCAGTGGATTTCTGCAACACACTGGCGGAGATTTTGAAAGAGGCAAAGAAAACGCAGATGCTTGACCGCCTTGCCTGTGGACCGCTATACAGCCAGAATTACTACTTGACCATTGAAGAAAAGAACCGCACCTACTATGAGGTTTACAGCCTGCCGGTTTCGGAGCATCCTCCAGAGGGCTATCAGGCGATCAGCCTTGTCTGTGTGCGGCAGGATGGCAGGTATGAGTCTCCGGCAACGGTTTCCAATGTGTGTCAGATAGCAAAGAAAAGAGTGGACGGTATGGAGAGCTTTCATTTCCATCAGCTTCGCCACACCTTCACCAGCAATCTGCTGTCCTACGGCGCAGCGCCGAAGGACGTGCAGGAGCTTCTTGGTCATTCGGATGTGACGACCACAATGAATATTTACGCACACGCCAGTAAGGAAGCCAAGCGAGACGCCGCGAAACTGCTGGACAAGGTGCAATAAGACTTTCCCTTGTTCTTTCCTGACAAGGGAAAAAACAAGGGAAATTGAGAGCAGAGAAACATCCAGACGCCTTGAAAAGCAAGCAATTTCAGCACTTTTGAGAAAAATGATTTACAAATAAGAATTTACAGGAGGAAAATCAATGGAGAACTTGATTAAGTTTTTAGAAGATAAGATAACGGATAAAATGTCTGTGGAAGAAATAGTTGATGTTTTTGAGCAGATGTGCAGCACACCGCTTGAAGAAGATATGGTTTTATTTGAAACCGGAACATTTACTGCTTTTTCAAAAGAACCATTTTTTCAAATTTCATTAGTTCGACAGTTTTCAAATGATGATGAAGAGTTTTATCAAATCCATGTAGTCATCTTGTATAAGCCAACCGCTGAAAATAAAATTTTCAGCGAAACAACATGGGACGAAGATTTAGACGAAAATATATTTGACTATATCAGAAAATCAGCGTCGTTTGCTTATGCAAGAAATCATGAATACATCGAGATAAAAATATATATGGACGAAACTTAACTTCTCATTTATCAGGGAGATAGCAAAGCCCTAAAATGGCTTCCCCGCCCATTCCAATTTTGAGAGAAAAATCTGTTTGCTTTTTGTGAGTGTGTCCACAAGTTCGGGACATTTTGTCCCGAAGTCCGGCGTGGGACGAGGAACGGGGGCTTTCATATACGCCCTGTCTGCTGACGAAACCAGCCCTGCGCTTGCGGCTCCACGACACGCAATCACAGCCCTGTTTTCCTGCTGCTTCAAATGCCCTTGCCCGACCCGGCGGCAACCTCATTTTCGCAGCAACGCCGACAGAGCGTATAACACACTACACTTTGCAAGCAAAGTCGTGTGCCAAGGGGCAAGCCCCTTTGGAAACCCCGGACAACAAAACAGGCTGAATATCTCGCACTTTTTCGGTGCTTGATACTCAGCCTTTATTTGTTGTCAGCAGCCCCCGTTTCGTGGTCTGCGTGTAGTTCCTTGTAAACTGACCTAAGCCGCAATGTAAATGAATATTTCTATGGCAGATTCCACAAATTCTCGAATTCCAATATGCGGATTTCAAAATATCTTTTTCTTCAAAAATCGGATTTTTTTCGAAAAAGGAATTGTGAAAGAACAATTTCTCCTGTAAAATAAGAAATAGCCTCATGTAAATCGCTGGGGTTCTGGCAGAGGCATCCAGGAAATCCAGTAGAAAGCAGATGTGATATGAAACTTTCCGATATTGCCATTTCCAAACTGCTTGATCTAATCACCGTGCAGAAAAAGTACCAACCGGGAGACAAGCTCCCCAACGAGGCTGGTCTGGCGCAGGAATTGCATGTCAGTTGTAACACCGTCAGAACCGCTGTCCGCTATCTGGTTGGTCAGGGTGTGTTGGAGATCCAAATCGGCCGCGGAACCTATGTGTCCAAACAGTCGCCCGTAAGCGAGGACTTTGGATTTGACGCGCTGAAATATATGCACCTAAAGCTGCGCGACCTCTACGAACTGCGGCTGATGCTGGAGCCTCAGATGGCCTATTATGCGGCTTTGCGGGCAACGGACGAGGAACTGGCACAGATCCTTGCGCTGGGCAGACAGGTGGACAACCACAGCTACACCAAGAACGAGGATCTGGAGGGGAACCAACTGTTCCACAACGCCATCGTACAGGCCACACACAACGAATTCAGCGTCAAGCTGATGGAACTGCTGCACAAAGCCCTGATCCAATCCTTTCGGGAAAACAAAGTCCAGCAGACCATGTCCGAGGACAGCTTGCTGGATCATCAACTTATTATGCGGTTTCTGCAAAACAGAGATGCTGACGGAGCCAAGCTTGCTATGGAACTACACATGAAACACGCTCTGCGCGACTATAAGATATGAGGACTTCGTGGTCCAAGAAATTGCCCGTCTTCCTCACAAAATTCCCCCGATATTTTCATTTCCTAAAAGCATTTGCCAAAAAAGATCCTCTCCCTACAAAACAGCGGACTCTCGATTCCATATCGAGAGTCCGCTACTATTTTGATGGTAAGCGTCAAGCAATTTATTTTGAAAATCTCTCAGAACGGGAATATGCCCGTCAGATTGGCCTTTCCCAGAAAGGGGTCAACAAACGGAAACATAAAATTTTGAAAGAACTCCGAAAGATGATGAAAAAATAATTTTTTTGGTTCTCAGCACCCCTCTGAACTCGGCTTAATAGTGAAGGGTACTTTAGCCTCCTTCAGAAACCCAACTGCTGAAGCCGGCAGTTGATAAGTGCTCCTTGTAAACAGAATATCCGACAGCGGATTCCCATCAGCTGACAGTCCCCCGGAATGGGAAAAGCGATGCAGCGGATGCGCGAAGACCACCTGTGCAGGTGGAAGTCTGCATCAACGACGGCAAGAAAGGTGCAGAGCGGTTCCATCTAGCCCAAAGCAGCTCTGGCAGGCTGTTTCGCCACGACCCTGTCAGCCTATAATGGTACACCTGTCCCGCAT